>NZ_JBHIOD010000017.1:0-8458 GCF_042195355.1 Bartonella sp. CL266QHHD | reverse complement strand
GATTGGTGAAATAACCCTCTTTAAGGTAGGACTTGTGGCACTTGGTTCGTTCATTTTTGGTCCACTCATTGCCGCATTAGCCGCAGCGGGAGCAGCGTTTGTCACCCTTGGCTATACTATAATGACCACACCTATCGGTTGGCTAATTGGCGGCATTGCAGCTCTTGTTTTACTCTATAAATATTGGGATGAACTCAATGGCTGGGTAGCCGCATCCTTAGCTGCAGTTGGAGCAGTTCTTACTGGGGCATTCATTGCGGCAATAGCACCAGCTGCTTCCGCAATTGCTGGTCTTGCTGTAACTCTTATAGCTTCACTTATTCCAGCAATAACTGCCGTTAGTTCTGCTTTTATATCGCTTGGTATCGCAATCATGACCACTCCTATCGGCTGGATTGCTGGCGGCATAGCAGCCCTTGTTGGAGTTGGATATCTGCTCTACAAAAATTGGGATACGGTAGTAAGCTTCATAAGCAACTTGTGGAATTCTTTTGCGAGCTTATGTAGTAACGTTTTCAATAACCTCTTGACGCTCTTTAAAAACTTTTCACCGCTCTCTTGGATTTCAAAAAAAATCAATGCATTGATTGAGTGGCTGTTTGGGATCAATCTCATGGAAGTAGGAACCAATCTCATTGGTAGCTTGTGGGACGGTATCAAAAGCCAATGGAATGCTCTGTCTGATTGGCTTAGCGGCATGATAAGCAAATTAACCAGCTGGATGCCTAATTGGATGAAAGAAAAGTTAGGCTTTAATGTTTCAATAGACAAGACTTCAACGCAGACCATTAAAACCTTTACCGAAGAAACCAATGCACGCGCAAAAAAAATGGTTGATACAGCAATTGTACCCAATGCTCCATCTGAAAAACGCAAGAGTGGTTTTAATACAGGGACAGTCGAAACAGAATACATAGAAACTCCAAATACAAAAGTGGGTTCCTTTGAAGTTCCAGAACCCATTACGATTCACAAACCTGTTGAAGTAGACGCCCGTGTAACCATTACAAATCTCAATATTTCAGTACCAAATGGTCTCAAGGACGAAATCAGAGACGCTGTCAATCACGCACTTTAACGCTATGCAAAACAGCAACGTTTAGCCATAGCCTCTAGCCTTTCGGATTAAATACCATGATGTTAGCTTTAGGTGGTGTTATTTTTTCCATTGAAACAGCAACTTATGAAACACTTGATATGTCTTATGGGGTTCCATGAGTAGAGAAAGGGCGATTGGGGCGAAAGACTGCTCTTCAATTACCTGCTGTTGCAAATGCGGAATTTTCTTTAGCAGGCGTGATTTATCCAGATTTCAAAGGTGGTCACAGACAGCTCGAATATTTACGGCAAATGGCACATGAAGGACCTCACATTCTTGTGACCGGTCAAGGCAAAATCTTAGGTAAGTTTGTCATTCTTTCTGTAGAGGAAAAACAAAGCGTTTTTCATCATAACGGCACCCCCAAAAAACAAGAATTTACGATAAAATTGAGAGAATATGGTGAAGACCTATGAGTGACCTTTATATAACCAAAGATGGCGATATGGTTGATGCCATTTGCTGGAAATACTATGCCAAAGGTCAGCAAGCGCTTGCTGTTGAACGCGTCTATGCAGCTAATTTTGGGCTTGCAGACTATGGACCCATCTTAAAAGCAGGCATCACGATACTCTTACCAACCCTCCCCTATCCGAAAGCCACACCAGTAATCAGAATTTGGGGTAGCAAATCATGAAACCTTTTTGCATGGTTCTGGCAAATGGAGAGGACATCACAAGAATGCTGATGGACTATGTTTTATCAATTGAAATTACCGATGAAGCAGAAAACAAAAGTGATCGTATCACTATAGAGATTGATGACCGCGCCCGGGACAGTGATAACGGCTTTCTTGATATTCCTCTCATCGGAACAATCATTTCTGTCACACTTGGCTATGAAGGGGGCAAAAACCGCGATATGGGAGCCTATCTGATAGACGAAATCTCTGTAAGCAGCCCACCACAAAGCTTAAGCGTGACAGGGCGCGCCGCATCAATGAACACGGCTTACAGAACCCCCAAAAGCCAATCCTATCACCAGCAAACCCTTGGCAGTATTGTTCAAGAGATAGCAGAGCGTAATGGCTATACGCCAAAGGTTGATCCTTCTCTTGCAAAAATCGTTGTGCGTCATATTGATCAAACATCAGAAAGTGATATGGCTTTTGCCGCACGCCTTGCAGAAGAATATGATGCGGTAGCAAAGCCCGTTGATGGCAAACTGGTGCTCGCCAAACGGGGTGAAGGCAAAGCCATCACCGGTGAAACACTCCCTATTGTTGTTATTCATGAGAAACATTGTACCTCTTGGGATTTTAAATACAGCGCACGGGATGAAGCAGGAGCAGCCAATGGCTTAGAAACAGATGTGGGAGACGACCAAAAAGCCGCTGCTGATGCACGAGAACCAGAAGAGATTGATGATGATGAAAACTTTATCCATATGGATGACAGTGGCAGAACAGCACCATTATCATCTGAATCGGAAAAAGCAGAAAAAGAATCTGAGAAAAAAGAAGAAGACAAAGAGAAGAAAGGCGGTGTTCTCGCAACCTATCATGATATCCGCAGTGGTGAAAAAAAAGAAGTCAAAGTTGGCAAAGCACCGTTTCATGAACTCAAATACACCTACCATAACCAATCAGAGACTGTTGCAGCCATTGCTGCTTATCGCAATAAATCATCACGCGGTAAGTCTTCTTTCTCATGTGATATCGGTGGTGATCCGTTTGTGCAAGCAGAAGCAAAGCTTGTTCAAGAGCCCCCTTTCCGCCCCTATATTCCAGCAGAATGGCGCATCAAAAGTGTTAAGCACAAACTTGATAAAACGGGTGGTTACACCACAAAAATAGAATGCGAACTTTTTGATGAAGCCCAAGAAGACACAGCTGGAAACGTTGCAAACACCACACCAGACAAGGACGATACCCTTGATCCAAACGCTCCACAAAACGCATGCGACGAAGGCGAAGGCGTTATCCATATGGATGAAGAGGATAGATAAACAAAGCTATTTTATGATGATAAAAAGAAATACTATTTTTATTTTACTATTCCTAAAAATACAGCTAAACAGCGTTCAATTTCTACCATTTTATCTGCATGAATGGAGCCGAAAGCTGGACTAACTTTTTCACATCTTACCGTCATAATCTTATCAATCATGACTTGCGAAGGTTTTTGCAAACTATTTTTAGCGGTTGGCTGAATCGTAATGCGGAGTAATGGCGCATCAACAAGTGTGCTAGTAATGGGTAAAACCGTTACACTTGTATGCTCACTGAATTGATTAGCTTGAATGATTAACGCAGGTCTTGGTTTACCAAAATCGCCTTGCATAGCTATTGTGACGAGAGATCCACGCATTATTCTGTCCAGCCATCAACATCCATTAAAGATTGATCCATCAACAACTGCATAGATGTATCTGTTTTATCCATTTTTGCGACTAAGCGACATTGGCGTCGGCACTCTTCTGCAAAGTTCGGTTGGCGAATATCTGGTACCCAAATTTGCATTAAACGCAAACCTGCTTTTCTTTGTGCGTTGCGATGTTTTTGAACGCGTTCATTGACGTGCATTGTAGCCATAACAAAATCTCCATTATGTTTCATGTAACGTATAACACAGAAAAAAGTTACATGAAACGAGATTTTTAATAAAAGGCAATAATTGCAATTTTAAATATTCACTCATCCCCGCCTTGTGTGGGGCTTTTTTATGGAGCAACACATGCGAAAAATATCATCAGAAGGACTAGCACTTATCAAACAATGGGAAGGTTTGCGTTTAAACGCCTATAAAGATGCCATTGGGGTGTGGACAATAGGTTATGGACATACAAACAGTGCTGGAAAGCCTTTTATTTACGAAGGCATGGCAATCACTGAAAAGCAAGCAGAAGAACTTCTTTGCCAAGACTTAAGACAATTTGAAAATGCTGTTGAACGCGCTGTTACAGTTTCATTAACGGATGAACAATTCGCGGCGTTAGTGTCCTTTTGCTATAATGTAGGAACAGGAGCCTTTTGTAACTCGGCACTGTTAAAAAAGCTCAATCAAGGTGAATATGAAGCTGTCCCTGCCGAGCTACAGAAATGGACCAAAGCAGGCGGTAAGCGTCTTGAAGGTCTAGCACACCGGCGTGCGGCAGAAACAGGCTTATGGGCGAAAGGGGCTTTTGTTTCCTCCAATTATCAAACAGTAGAAACGCAAGCACCAACGGGGGTTTTCAAAGCCGAAGCATTGGCACCGATTATTGGTTCTTTTTCTGGGCTTGGAGGCTTATTAGCAGGAAATGGACCCATCCAATGGGCTTTGGCCACCATTATGATTTTAGCCGCATGTGCTGGTATTTTCTTTGTTGCTAAACGCTTTCAGGAGCATCGTCTATGATCTTATGGATGAAAAGAAATCTGATGATAACAGGCGCGGCTTTAGCTGCTTTTTTTATGATTTTAGCAAGAGCTTTTATTCTTGGGAAAAAAGCAGAGCAACAAAAGCAAACAGAAAAAGCTTTAAAAGCAGCCACAACCCGTCTTGAGGTAGAAAATGAAATTAATCAAAAAAGTGATGCTGATGTGCGTACTGCTCTCTCTGATTGGTTGCGCGACAAATAAATATACTTCTTCTTGTATTGGTTGGTTGCCAATTTATTTAAGCCGGCAAGATCTGAACGCCATCAGTTCAAACTTAGCAAGAGAGATTTTAAAGCACAATAATCTAGGTGAACGCGTGTGTGGGTGGAAACATGGCTAGAAAAAAAACACAAGACGATACAGAACTTACAGAAGCAGAAAAAGAAATCCTTCAAGAAATCATCATGACCTACAAAAGTATAAAAGTGATGTCTCGTTATACAAAATGGATTGTACTCATTATACTCTTATTAGCGCTTGATTTTTCACGTATTATGGATGCGTTTGTAAGTATTTTTACACAAAAACCAAATATCCGGCTCTAAACATACTTTGAGACGCGCGAAATTCTTTAGAAAATGGATTCTTAATTTTGCTCGTCTCATGGAGGTGATAGACAATATCTTCGCCCATTTAAAACAGTGGATTTCAAAGAATTAATCTTTGAATTAATTGTTTCATGAATTTAAAGCTTCTAATAAACTATATTTGATATGAAGAGCTTCGAAATTTTAATCCTTTAAGGATGAAGAGGAAGTCAAATCTTTGTAAAACGACACAATTGATTGTCTTTTATAGATTAGAGTGGATAATGAAAACAAATTTAAGTGGCCGCGTAAGAAATACATCTTTACCAGAAAATCATGCTCTACTGCCTCTTTTTGAAGCAGTTGTAAATTCTATTCATTCCATTGAAGAAATAGGAAATGATTTTTCCTCACGCTACATTATAGTTTCAGTCATAAGATCGAAGCAAGCTTCACTACCACTTGAAAAAGATACTGAAAAACGAAACAAAACACAAATTATAGGTTTTAAAGTAATCGATAATGGTACAGGCTTTAATGATCATAATTTTCAATCATTTGAAACTTTAGACTCAGATCATAAAATAAAAAAAGGTTGCCATGGTATAGGACGACTTTTATGGCTTAAAGCTTTTGATAATATAAAAATCCGGAGTATTTATGAAACAGATAGAGGATTAAAAGGGCGTGAATTCTTATTTGACGCTGTTCAAGGTATAAAAGCATTACACGAATTTCAAGATAATTGTATAAAGAGAGAAACTGTTGTTGAGTTAACAGGTTTACAACAAAAATATAAAAATCATATTCCTAAAAAATTACAATCTATCGCAAAAGCACTCTTAGAACATTGTCTCTGGTATTTTGCAAGAACCGGTAGTTGTCCCTCTATAACTATTGAAGATGACTCAGAAAAGATATTATTGAATGATCTATATGAACAATGCATGCATGGAGCCATTTTTAATGAAAAAATAATAATAGAAAAGTATAACTTTTCTATTATGCATATTAAATTTAGGTCCTTACCTTTAGAAAACTAGGCTTTATATTTTTGTGCAGCCAACAGAGTTATCACAAAAGAGGGATTATCTCATAACGTTCCTGGTATTCATGCAAAACTGCAAGATGATATAGGTGAATTTATCTACTCTTGCTACGTAAGCTCTCCTTTTTTGGATGAAAGAGTACGTGCTGAAAGAATAGGCTTTGATATTCAAGAAAATACTGAAGGGTTACTAGAGAAGATAGAGATATCATTTGATAAAATACGGAAAGCTGTAGTCCCTAGTATTCAAAAATACTTAGATAAAGAATTAAAGCAAAACATTCAAAACAGTAAGAAAATAATTGAAAAATTCGTAGCTGAAAAAGCACCACGTTACCGTACAGTTCTAAAACATTTAACTGAAAATGACTACATAGCTTCTCCCTCAAGCTCTGACCAAAGCTTAGAGCTTCTCCTTCATAAACATCTTACTAAATTAGAAGAAAAGGCTTTAAAAGAAGGTCATGATATTTTGCAAGCTGAACAAAACGCAAATTATGAAGAATACTTAAATAAAGTTAGCGCATATGTAGAAACTGTAAATGATCTTAATCGCTCTGATCTAATAGGTTACTTATGCCACAGAAAAGTTATCTTAGATCTTCTAGAAAAGGCTTTAAAGAAAAGCGATAAAGGCTACGCTAAAGAAAATGTTATTCACAAACTCATAATGCCAATGAAGTGTGATTCCAATGACATTTCTATGGATAATTGTAATTTATGGTTAATAGATGAAAAGTTAGTTTTTCATGATTATTTAGCTTCTGACATCTCATTGAAAGAAATGCCTATTACAGGTTCTACAGAAGATAAAAGACCTGATATATGTGCCTTAAATGTATATGACAACCCTATATACGACAATCCTATTTTAATATCAGACGAACAGCCTATGCAATTGGCATCTCTTTTTATAATAGAAATTAAACGCCCAATGAGAGATGATGCACAATCAGGAGATAAAACAGATCCTATTAAACAAGTGTTTGATTATCTAGATAAAATTAGAATAGGTAAAGTAAAAACATTCGATGGTCGTCCTATAAAAGACTCTCTTGATATACCTAGTTATTGTTATATTATCTGTGATTTAACTGATAGTATAAGGAAATGTTGCAAAAACTCGAATTTAAGAATAACAGGTGATAACATGGGGTATTTTGGATATAACGAAAATTATAAAGCTTATATAGAAGTGATTTCATTTGACAAGCTTGTAGATAATGCCAAGAAAAGACATCGGTTATTTTTCGATAAGATGAATTTGCCAATAAAATGATTTATCCCCTCCCCGCTTTTAAAGCGGGGAAAAAGAGATTATATCGTAATCTATCCGCTAATCGTTTAAGTGTTTCTTAGATACCTGACTCGACAATAGACATATTATCAAGCCTCTCCTGATATAAATGCAGCCCACTGTTCCAAGAGAACACGCCGTTGCTCTAAAAAGTCTGTTCGCATATAAGCCTTTGTCACTGAACTCCCAACTGAATGGGCAAGAACAGTTTCGGCAATCTCAAACGGTGTTGACGTTGTCTCTGCTATCCAGTCCCGTAAGCTTGAACGAAAACCATGGGGACGATAAGTCAAACCACAAACTGTCATATACTTTGCCATGGTGACATCAGAAATGGGGTTGCCTCTAAGACCAGAAAAGAGAAAACCATTCTTTTCAAAGGGGAGAGTTTTTTCAATACCTCTCAAAGCTTCATCACTTAGTGGCACACGAAAGTCTGAAACTTTTCCTACAATGCCCTTCATATTTTCTTTGGGTATCGTCCATATATTTTTGTCAATTTGTTCAAGGCGCAAATAGCGCAATGGATATGACCGTACTCCCGTCAAAATGAGTAACTTCAGTGCTAAATTTGAAAGGATATCATCCTTTAAGTTTTGATAAAAAGCCGGAACCTCTTGCCATGGCATAGCAGGAATATTTGTTGATGTCGTACGTGGTTTTCCTAAAAGCGCGCGTGCCTTCATACAAGCCTGTAGATCAACATCTAAACCAAGAGCCGCAGCATATTTCAAGCAAATATTGATACGGTTAAGCGCTTTTCGCGCTGTGTCTGCTTTTTCATGCCAAAGGGGTGCGAGAACATTGCGAATGATATTGGCTGTTAATTTTTCTATAGGTAATTTGCCTATGTGTGGAATCACGTGCAACTCTAGAGGAGAAAACCAGCGGCCGTTTTTACCTTCATTTTTCAACTCTGCTTTTTTGCTTTCAAAAGCCGCTTTTGCAATTTCTTGGAAGATATTGCTTTGCTGTATTAAAATAGTCTGTTCTCGAAAGACGATAGGATCATTGCCTTCTTTAAGATATCACTATAATATCTTGCAAGCTCACGCGCTTCTTTTAAAGAGAGTTTTGTAACAGGACCAAGTCCCATTTCACGGCGCTTATTGTGGTGCGTATAGCG
>NZ_JBHIOD010000016.1:0-57669 GCF_042195355.1 Bartonella sp. CL266QHHD | reverse complement strand
GAGGTCTTCCCATGATCAACGTGACCAATCGTACCAATATTAACATGCGGTTTTGTTCGTTCAAACTTGCTCTTCGCCATTGCTATTAATCTCTTGTTTTATTCCCTATTTTTGTTAGCACCTAGGGTCAGTCCTGCAAAAATGAGTCTGACCAGACTGTAAACAGCCCAATAACCACAACTCTTAGAGGCAAAACCCCACCCCATCTATAAATGGAATATCCTCCATCATACCTATTTGCCCAATCATCAACAACCATTTGGAGCGGGTAGCGGGAATCGAACCCGCATATTCAGCTTGGAAGGCTGCTGCTCTACCATTGAGCTATACCCGCATGAACCCACGTACTAACTCTCCTTCGATGAATGGTGGAGGGGGTTGGATTCGAACCAACGTAGCATACGCAACGGATTTACAGTCCGCCCCCTTTAACCACTCGGGCACCCCTCCATTACACCGATAAAGTCACGCAATGAGACATCACGACAACCATCTTGAATACCCATTCAATTCAATCTGATTGCGAAGTGGTTATGACGATTACTATTGTATCTGTCAACAGAATAAATACAATTCTGTACAAATTTCCTGCTCATAATTTTAAATCATAGATTTTTTCTCTCTATTTTTCTTATTAACACGCTATAAAGAAGCTATGAAAGAAAAAACATCACAAAATTCTCATTATGCTCGTTTGCGTCGCCGATATCGCGATACAAAAGGCTCTCCTTCTCGATCTTTTACACACCCAAAGAAGAAAGCTGCTTCTTTACAGCAAGGGATCATCTATCTTTATGGCATTCATTCTGTTCAGGCTGCTTTAGAAAACCCAAAAAGAATTTTAAAATGTCTTTACGTTACACAAAATGCCTTAAAACGATTAAATATATCCGAATCAGATTATCCTTGCTCTGTTACATTATGCACCCCCAAATATCTTGATTCGCTTGTTGGAAGTGAGGCTGTTCATCAAGGTATTGTTCTGGAAACTCTCCCCCTCAAACCATGCAAACTGTCGGAACTAACCAATACTGATCTGGTCATTGTCATGGATCAAATTACTGATCCACATAATGTTGGCGCTATTATGCGCTCTGCAGTTGCATTGAAAGCTAAAGCACTTATTACAACTTGCCGTCACTCTCCCCACGAAAGCGGTGTTCTTGCGAAAGCAGCATCTGGAGCTCTGGAAATGATTCATTATATTACCGTACGAAACCTCGCTGAAGCTCTTCAAGAACTTCATCAAACAGGTTTTACAAGCTTTGGTCTCGATTCAGAAGGTGACCAACCTCTAGAAACAGCATTAACAGGGAATAAAATTGCTCTTGTTTTAGGAGCAGAAGGTAAAGGTTTACGTAAAAAAACACGCGAAACCGTTTGCGCTTTAACACGCCTTGATATGCCTGGAAATATTAAGTCATTAAATGTTTCAAATGCAGCAACAATAGCACTTTATGTGGCACATCAATATCTTAGATCCTAGTTTTTAATTTTTTGTGAAACATCAAAAAAACCAACCAACAAAAAACCCGCAAAAAAACCGCCAATATGAGCTTCCCATGCTATTGAGATGCCATTTTCTTCAAACAAAATAGAAGAAATACCTATGATAAAATCAGTCGCTAGCCATACACTCATATAAACAAGCACCCCCTTAGAACACAGAGCTTTTTTGACAGACAATAAAGGTCCCAAAAGTTTTTCGTTCTGCGCATTGACAGCTAGATTCCCACTAGGAAAACCGTAACGTGCAATAGCACCCATCATTCCAGATACGGCACCTGACGCCCCAATAAGTGATATGGTACTTTCTTGATGAAATGTAAAATAAGTCAAAACAGAAATAACTGCCGTTAACACCCAAAAAATTAAAAAACGTAAAACACCAAAATGCCTTGCTAAAGGAGAGCCAAAAACCAAAAGCCAAACCATATTAAGAGCAACATGTTTAAAACTACTATGCATAAATGAATAACTCACCATGGTATAACAAAATGCTACAGGATCCCTCTTAAACAATGCTGGTATAAATGAAAAAAACTCAAGGCTTTCAACATAAAACTGATGAGAAAAAAAATACTGAGAAATGCAATAAAGACAAAAACAAAATGCTATCAAAACAACTATAATAAATGGAACATTCAATAAGGGTTCTTTAGGTTGTTTCGGCAATCGGGAAACATCATTATGGTGGTGACTAGAAACTTTCATTGTATAAAATCTCGTATTTTTCAGAAAATGGGTTATTCTTTATACAAAATAAATATACCACTCCCAGTGATGCAAAATCTTTTTAACGCCTCTTCGAGGCCCCTTTTAAAATTTTCAATAGCTCTACATGAAAACACGTGTATTTTATACAAAAGATTTTAAAAAGCACGGATACCAAGAATATGATTTACAAACTTAATGGTATCCTGCTTACTTAAATGTGAAGTTGTCATGCAATATACAAGGACTTACGAATAGACAAACTCACTTATGAGTGTGGTATATAATAAAAATATATAAACATTGTTTTCTTACTAGAAATATATTGATCACTGCATTTTTTAACCAAGCTATACTTCGATTGATAAACTTTAAATAATCTTAAATCTCAATTTTTCCATTAATAGAGATTGCATTGCTTCTACTCTTTGAATAAAAAACGACATCTCTATGAGAAAAGAACTACCAACACAGGCGTTCTCTAGATATACTGATTGGTGTTTCATGATGAATTACTTACTTGATAGTCTGTTTCCCTCATAAATGCAAAAGCGTCAGTTCATCTCTTTAACAAATATAAACAAGCCTTTCATTTCAACCTTTTACAGATATAATTCAAGAACTGTCTCTTATGAAACACTGAAAAAATATGTTTATTCTAATGATGCATCTTTGAATTTAAACAGTTCATGACGGAGTTTTTTATTCCTTTCTTAGACAGTCTTATTTACACATCCGTCACTTTTAACGCGCAAGAGAATAGTTTGGATCAATTCAATATAAAAAATTTTAAATGAGGTAATCATAGGAATTTGAACCTCCTATTAAGTTGTAAAATGATAAATAACCATTATAAATCAATGTATTATAAATAGATAATACACTAATCATTGAAGAGGAAGATCTTGAGAATTCTGCTTGCAATCCTTTAACCATACATCATAAATAGGATGCTCAACAGCGTTCAAACCAGGACTATCTGCAAACATCCATCCTGTAAAAATACGCCGTATTTTTTTATCTAATGTCACTTCATTGACTTCAACAAAACCTGTTGTACGCGTGGGTTCATCTTTAGAGCTCGTATAACACGCACGTGGAGTTACCTGTAATGCACCGTACTGATAAATTTTACCAAGAGTAACTTCAAAACGTGTAGTCCGCCCCGTGATTTTGTCAAGACCCGCAAAAACAGCAATTCCATTGCTAATACGTTCAGCCCGCACTCCACTATTTAAGGATAAAAACACTAAAATTCCCATTAAAAAAATATAAAAAAAATGCCTCACCCCTAACAATAAAAAAAATCTCATCATATCAAAATCAATCGCACCTTAAAAAAATAATTCTTTTCATAACATAGAGTCAAATAAGACAAAAATACACACGCACATTAAAACATGTTATTTTTTAGGTGACCACGCATCATAATCTTCATGCACACAAGAACGCTCTCCATTGGAGGTGATAGCCCCCTTTGGTCGATAGTCCTCACTTGTTCCTGTCATATTTGCAACATGAGGCTTTTCCCATTCATAAGGATGATAATCCTCCTGTGTTGGTGGACACTCACAGCGATGATGAATCCAGCCGTGCCAACCTGGTGGAATAGTAGAGGCCTCAGAATAGTCTTTATAGATAACCCAACGGTGCGGATAACCATCCTTATGAAGTCCTCCTTCATAATATATATTTCCAAATTGATCTTCCCCTATCCGCTTACCTTTGCGCCATGTGAAAAAACGCGTACCAATGGTATTGCCATTCCACCATGTGAAGATTTGCTTAAAAAAACGAGCCATCTGCTATTCCATTCATTTAGTGCGCTCATGAAATTAATCGTTGGAATAAAATTATTAACGATTGAAATTATCGAAAAAGTTACTCGTAAATTCAACTACAATTCCAATTGATAGGTTAACGTGCTATCCTTTAATTTCAAGAAGATATCATATGTATGGCTTCTTCTCCACCCCATAAAAATTTAATCTATGCCAAGTTTCATCTTAACCAATTCATTAACAGCTTGGGGATTTGCCTTACCACCTGTTGCTTTCATTACCTGTCCAACAAACCAACCAGCTAAAGCAGGTTTGTGCTTTGCTTGCGCAACTTTATCAGAATTATTAGCAACGATCTCATCAACAGCTCTTTCAATAGCCTTTGTATCCGTTACCTGCTTCATATTTCGCTCTTCTACAATTTGGCGTGCATCACCCCCCTCATTCCAAATAATCTCAAAAAGATCTTTGGCAATTTTTCCAGAAATAACTCCTTCTTTTATGAGATCAATAATACTTCCCAATTGATTTGGCGATACTGGGGACTCTTCAATCTCACGATTATCTTTATTTAAAGCCCCTAAAAGGTCGTTAATCACCCAATTGGCAACTATTTTTCCATCACGCCCACGCGCTACCTCTTCAAAATAATCAGCAATAGCCTTTTCTGTCACAAGAATGGAAGCATCATACACTGTCAATCCCATTTCCTTAATAAAACGTGCTTTTATAGCGTCAGGCAATTCTGGTAAGTCTGCTGCCAAAGCATCCACAAATGCTTGATCAAATTCTAATGGTAAAAGATCAGGGTCAGGAAAATAACGATAGTCATGCGCTTCTTCCTTTGAGCGCATAGAACGCGTTTCACCTTTAGCGGCATCAAAAAGCCGAGTCTCTTGATCTATGACGCCTCCATCTTCTAAAATTGCGATCTGACGACGCGCTTCATACTCAATTGCTTGACCAATAAAGCGAATAGAATTAACATTTTTAATTTCACAGCGCGTTCCAAAATCTTCACCAGGACGACGAACAGATACATTGACATCTGCACGCATAGAACCTTCATCCATATTGCCATCGCAAGTGCCCAAATAACGAACAATCGTACGCAATTTTGTCATATAGGCTTTGGCTTCATCTGATGAGCGCATATCAGGTTTGGAAACAATTTCCATAAGAGCAACACCAGAACGATTAAGATCTACAAAAGACATCGTTGGATGTTGATCGTGCATCGATTTTCCAGCATCCTGTTCAAGATGCAACCTCTCAATTCCCACTTCAATATCCTCAAATTGGCCATTCGAATCTGGACCAACAGATATGATAATCTTTCCCTCTCCCACAATGGGATAGCGAAATTGAGAAATCTGATACCCCTGCGGTAAATCTGGATAAAAATAATTTTTGCGATCAAAAACAGACTTTAAATTAATATGCGCCTTTAATCCTAACCCCGTTCGAACCGCTTGACGAACACATTCTTGATTAAGAACAGGCAACATACCTGGCATGGCTGCATCAATAAGTGATACATGATTGTTCGGCTCTGCACCAAATTTTGTTGATGCTCCTGAAAAAAGTTTTGAATTTGATATGATTTGCGCATGAACTTCCATGCCAATGATGACTTCCCAATCACCTGTAACTCCAGAAATAAAACGCTTAGAATCAGGAGTACGCGTATCAATGATGCTCATTGCCAATCCACTACCAATATTTAAAATATACTCATGGCTTATCTAAAACCATTCTCTCAGTGTAACCCCAGAACATAAATCTTACAACACAAGCCCGTTTCTATCGGGCTTGTGTTGTTTGCATAAATATTAAGCTTTTTTAGGAGCCTTTTTCTTAGCTGGTTTTTTCTCTGTAGACGTTTCTTTCACTGCAGACTTTTTCTTTGCCGGCTTTTCTTCAGGAACATCTGATTCGTCATATTCTTTCATCAACTCTTCAACCGTCACTTCTTTATCTGTGACTTTTATCTGTGCTAATAAATGATCAATGACCTTTTCTTCAAAAATCGGAGCACGTAGATTTTCAACAGCTTCCGGAGTCCTACGGAAAAAATCCATAATCTCTTTCTCTTGTCCAGGATACTGGCGAACCTGATCAAAAACGGCTGCTTTTAGCTCATCCTCACTAACTTTAACACCAACCTTCATTCCAATTTCAGAAAGCACCAAACCAAGACGAACACGACGCTGCGCAAGGACACGATATTCCTCCCGTGCCTTTTCTTCTGTAATACCTTCATCTTCAAAACTGCGCCCAGCCTTTTTCAAATCATCATTAACCTGAGCCCATATATTGTTAAACTCAACTTCTAAAAGTTCTTCAGGAATCTCAAAATTATAATCAGCATCTAAAGCATCAAGAATTTGACGCTTAACTTTTTGACGTGTCACTGAACCATATTGGCTTTCAATCTGCCCACGAACGACCTCACGTAAGCGATCTAGAGACTCTAAACCAACTTTTTGCGCTGCTTCATCATCAATTTTTAATTCATCTGGTTTAAAGACAGCTTTGATAGTAATGTCAAACTCTGCTTCCCGTCCCGCCAAATGTGCCGCACTGTAATTATCTGGAAATTTAACAAAAATCGTTTTTGCATCCCCAGCTTTCACACCAACCAATTGCTCTTCAAAACTAGGAATAAATTGTTTTGACCCAAGAATCAGTTGTGCATCACTATCTGCCCCACCTTCAAATGGAACGCCTTCAAGCTTACCTTGATAATCTATGGTAATACGATCACCTTCTTCAGAATTCCCCTCTTTTAGGGAATAATTACGCGTAGAAGAAAGGACGCGTTTGACTTGATCATCAATATCCTGTTCAGGAACAGTTGCAATTTCACGGATAACCGTAATGTGTTCAAAATCTTTAATGTCAATTTTTGGTAAAACTTCATACTTTAAACTAAAAGTAAAATCAGCTTTGCCATCTAGAATTTTTTCATCTTCATCTATATCAATTTTTGGCTGCATCGCTGCACGTTCATTGCGGTCTGCTAAAATAGAACGGGGTGCATCACTGAGTATCTCATTGAGAATCTCCGCCATAAAGGATTTACCATACATTTTTCGCAAATGCCCACTAGGCACTTTACCGAGACGAAAACCATTAAGCTTGATTTTTCCCTTGGTATCATCCAATCGTTCATTCAACTTTTCTTCTAAATCTTTCGCTGGAACCACGATCTTAATTTCGCGCTTCAGTCCTTCATTAAGCGTCTCGGTAACCTGCATTAAACACCTTCATTTTTCTAAGGAGAGGGATCAACCCACTCTAATAATCATTACATTCTAACACTTCGAGTGTTACATTTACCATGAAGCGGAATTTCAGACACGTAGAAATCCGTAGCACCTAAGGGATTGCTTTGGTGCGGATGGAGGGACTCGAACCCCCACGGTCTCCCGCCAGAACCTAAATCTGGTGCGTCTACCAATTTCGCCACATCCGCTCAAACTTACAAGCTAATAACCTTATACAAGCGGCGTTTCTATACCATTAATTACAGAAAAAAAGCAAACAAATATATTAAAAAAAACAAAATCTATGCTTTTCATACATAACTGCTTACGCTAAAAGTCAATTATGTTAAAGACATTTGATATCCCAATTCATATCATCGGTGGCGGTCTTGCGGGGTGTGAAGCGAGCTGGCAAATCGCTCAATCAGGAATTCCTGTTGTTTTGCATGAAATGCGACCCGAAAAAAAATCAGATGCCCATAAAACCGATAAATTGGCAGAACTGGTTTGTTCAAATTCGTTTCGTTGCGATGATTCATTAACAAATGCCGTAGGGCTTTTACATGCTGAAATGCGATTAGCAAAATCGTTAATTATGAAAGCTGCTGATGCCAACAAAGTTCCCGCAGGGAGTGCTCTTGCTGTTGACCGTGATGGATTTTCAAAAACCGTTACGACAGCACTCGAAAACCACCCCCTTATAACAATCAAACGTGAAGAAGTTCAAGAAATTCCTAAAGCTTGGAAACATGTTGTCATTGCAACGGGCCCCCTTACATCGCCTGCACTTGCTCAAAAATTACAAGCAATAACCGGTATAAAAGCTCTTTCTTTTTTTGATGCGATTGCACCTATTATCCATACCGACAGTATTGATATCAACATTTGTTGGTATCAATCTCGCTATGATAAAATTGGTCCTGAGGGAACAGGAAAAGATTATCTTAATTGTCCTCTCAACAAAGAACAATATGAAACATTCGTTGAAGCGTTAAAAAATGCTGAAAAAACAGAGTTTCGTGACTTTGAAAAAACGCCCTATTTTGATGGATGCCTCCCCATTGAAATTATGGCTGAGCGCGGACTTGAAACGTTAAGACATGGTCCTATGAAACCTATGGGCTTAACTAATGCCCATAACCCTACAGTTAAACCCTATGCTGTCGTTCAATTACGCCAAGATAATAAACTTGGAACGCTTTATAATATGGTCGGCTTTCAAACAAAACTGAAATATGGTGAACAAATTCGTATTTTTAGAATGATTCCCGGTCTTGAAAAAGCAGAGTTTGCGCGTCTTGGTGGTCTTCACCGCAATACCTACCTCAACTCGCCAATTATTCTTGATCAAACCCTTCGTTTAAAACAAAAAAGACAACTACGCTTTGCAGGGCAAATTACCGGATGTGAAGGTTATGTAGAATCAGCGGCAATAGGGCTTCTTGCTGGACGTTTTGCTGCTGCCGAATATCATCATATTTCCCCTTGCCTCCCCCCACAAACTACAGCATTCGGAGCCCTTTTGAATCATATTACGGGGGGACACATCATAGATGAAAAAGCAGAAACACAGTCTTTTCAGCCAATGAATATCAATTTCGGACTTTTTCCCCCTATTGCTTCTATTAAACATTCAGGGAAACGCTTACCAAGTAAAGAAAAAAAATTAGTAAAAAAACAAGCCATAACAGCGAGAGCTCTCAATGATTGTACTCAGTGGTTAGCAGATAAAGAATCAAAGAGCTCCTGTTTATAAAAAACATACGATTCGCCTCTCACCTACTGAATAGATCTTTATGACTCTCGTGAAAAAATCATTCTAAAGCCTTTTAAAGACTGTCTCCTCCAATCAATAAATACTACCTACATTTCATCATTTATTCAATTATGTAGGTGCTGTGAAATAACTTTTGGCTATAAAAAACCTTTACCGCTATCAAAAATTTAATATGATTTAATGACTAAAAAAATAATCATATAAATATATTATGAATAATCAAAAAAATAGATGAAAAATACACACGTAATACTGTACTATCTTTATTAATAGTTTTTATATTACGTAATGTATATTATTTTATAAGAGTAATTTTTCTGTTTTGTAACTTCCTCCCTCAAAATTTGTGATGTTCTCTCATTTTAACTCTTGTATGATGAAGGAAAAATACTCGCTTGCATATCACAAGTGAAATAAAGATATGGAAAAAATATTTGTAGGATAGAGCTGGAGCTATCTCTCCCCTCTCAAATGCCAAGAAAAATCACAATATTGAAAACCAAATCTGAATATCAAAAGATTCTTTCATTTCAGGCTCTCTAATAAATCAATAAAATTATCCTCTTGGTGTGTCACAAGAAAGGTTGGCGTATAAGAGTAAAAGAATAAAACTATCCCTTATGCACTCGTCTCAGATATCTGGGGCTAGTCGCAACATTATAGGAACTGAGAAAATAGATAGCACGGTGGCACCAACATGCACTTTTATTAAGCGTAAATGGTGATATATAATAACTTTTATGGACTTTACAGAGTTTTCCGCCTCATATTATTTACGGATCTTGTTTTGAAATAAATACCGTAACACTTCAGCGTAATAAAAGTTAATATTACATTTTATAAGCCATACCCGTGCTCAATTAATACAGTGCAATATTTTTTGAAAATACTAAAAACAATATATTTTAAGCAATACATGAAAATAAAAAGTATCGCAAAGATCTCAAAGTTTTATATGAAAAATGCGCATAACACATGTGTAAAAAAAACCCGCTTATAAATAAATCGGGTTTTTTTAATGTAGCTTAAATTATTTTTTATTAACTGCTTCTTTAAGGCTTTTTCCTGCAGAAAATTTGGGTACAGAACGTGCTGGAATATCGATTTCAGCACCAGTTGAAGGATTACGCCCCTTTGTTGCAGCACGATGAGAAACTTCAAAAGTGCCAAAACCTGGAAGACGAACATCTCCCCCTGAAGCTAAAGCTTCTGTTACAGAAGCCATAAAAGCATCAACAACAGCACCAGCTTGCGCTTTCGAAACACCTGCCTTTTCAGCAACGGAGCTAACCAATTCACTTTTATTCATAAAATATTTCCTTTCCCTATATTACCTGAACATGACTTAATCATGTTATTGGTCAGTTTATTGAAAAGTACAGCAAACAGAAGTCTTATTTTTATCCAAAACATTGTTTTTTTAGCAATAATCACAGTTATTCACGGAATTTTTCACTTTTTCCAACAAAAAACAAAATAATAACCTCAACAACGCCTTCTGCCACCTAAAAAATGCCGTTATAAATGAGATAAGTGAATCAGTGCGCAATCTGTATTCCGTCACTATCACTGCTCTCTGACCGGATTGGGACAGCCACTGTAGAGGGTTCTTTCCATTCAATAGTATCTGGAAAACGAACCAAAGCGTGTTTCAAAACTTCACTCACATGATTTACCGGAATAATTTCCATATTATTTTTGACATCATCAGGAATATCAACCAAATCTTTTGCATTTTCTTCAGGAATAAGTACTTTTTTTATCCCTCCTCGAAGAGCTGCTAAGAGTTTTTCTTTTAATCCACCAATGGGTAAAACGCGTCCACGTAAAGTAATTTCACCAGTCATTGCAATATCTTTATGCACAGCTACTCCTGTAAGGACCGAAACAATTGCTGTCACCATTGCAATCCCAGCCGATGGGCCATCTTTTGGTGTCGCACCCTCTGGAACATGAACATGGATATCGCGTTTTTCAAAAAGTGGAGGTTCAATACCAAAATCAACAGCACGAGAACGTACATAAGATGCTGCCGCTGAAATGGACTCTTTCATAATATCACGTAAATTTCCAGTTACAGTCATCTTCCCTTTGCCGGGCATCATAACTCCTTCAATGGTCAATAACTCTCCACCGACTTCTGTCCACGCAAGACCTGTTACAACACCAACTTGATTTTCTCCTTCAATCTGATTGTAATGATAACGTTTAACACCCAAGAAATCATGAATATTACTTTCTGTAACTTTTACAGATTTTTGATGTGTTTTGAGAATTTTTGTAACGGATTTGCGGGAAATTTTCATGAGTTCACGTTCAAGGTTACGAACGCCTGCCTCACGTGTATAAAACTGAATAATTGACCTTAGTGCTCCATCAGAAATACTGAGTTCTTTTTTAGACAAACAGTGATCTTTTAGTGCCTTTGGTAAAAGATGCTGTTTAACAATTTCCATTTTCTCACATTCAGTATAACCAGCGATACGAATAATTTCCATACGATCCATTAACGGACCTGGAATATTAAGCGTATTGGCAGTTGTGATAAACATGACATCAGAAAGATCATATTCAACTTCCAAATAGTGATCAATGAATGTACCATTTTGTTCAGGATCAAGAACTTCTAATAAAGCGGATGAAGGATCACCACGAAAATCTTGGCCCATTTTATCAATTTCATCAAGCAAGAAAAGCGGATTAGATTTTTTTGCTTTTTTCATAGACTGGATAATTTTTCCAGGCATCGATCCAATATATGTTCGGCGATGTCCACGAATTTCTGCTTCATCTCGGACACCTCCCAATGAGATACGAACATACTCACGTCCCGTTGCCTTTGCAATAGAGCGCGCTAATGATGTTTTCCCTACACCTGGAGGACCTAACAAACAAATAATGGGACCTTTTATCTTTGACGCGCGACTTTGTACGGCCAAATATTCAATAATTCGCTCCTTAACTTTTTCAAGACCAAAATGTTCATTATTCATGACCTTTTCAGCAAAATCTAAATTGTTTTTAATCTTAGATTTTTTACCCCAAGGCATTGCTAATAACCAATCAAGATAGTTACGTACAACTGTCGCTTCTGCAGACATAGGAGACATATTCCGTAATTTTCTCAATTCTGCTCCAGCTTTTTCCTGCGCTTCCTTGGATAGTTTTGTATTCTTGATACGTTCTTCTAATTCAGAGAGTTCATCTCGGCTATCATCACCTGCTCCTAACTCTTTTTGAATAGCCTTCATCTGCTCATTGAGATAATATTCTCGTTGGTTTTTTTCCATTTGCCGTTTAACATGCGAACGAATACGTTTTTCAACCTGCAAAACAGAAATTTCTCCTTCCATGAAGGACAAAACACGTTCAAGACGGGCCCGCACAGGTAAGAGCTCTAATATTTCTTGCTTTTCTGCAAGTTTAATCATCAAATGAGAAGCAATCGTATCGGCAAGCTTAGAAGGATTATCAAGCTGGCCAATCGCATTCACAACTTCAGGAGAGATTTTTTTATTAAGCTTTACATAGTTTTCAAAATAAGCAATCACTGACCTTGAAAGAGCTTCAATCTCAACATCACTCTCTCTAGGTTCTTCTGTAACAGTTGCAAAAGCCTGATGATAACCTTCACTTAAAGCAAATTGACTAATTTTTGCACGTGCAGTTCCTTCAACCAAAACCTTTACAGTACCATCAGGAAGCTTTAAAAGTTGAAGAATATTAGCAAATGTACCAATATGATAAATATCCTCTGATTTTGGATCGTCATCAGAAGCATTTTTTTGTGTCACCAATAGTATTTGCTTATCAACCGCCATCGTTTCTTCAAGAGCACGAATTGATTTTTCGCGGCCCACAAAAAGTGGAACAATCATATGGGGGAAGACAACAATATCACGAAGAGGTAAAACAGCATAAACCCCATCTCTTACTTCATCTGTCTTTTCATCAATATATTGCATAACTCTCCTTTCTGGAGCCTATGAGCTACCTACAACAACCAGCTCACCTTTAGAAAACCTCAGCTCTTCACTGTACATGAAGTGGTAATTACTCATACATAAATCAAGCATTATAATGATATTATTAGAAACACCCATCAAATACCATTCATTACCACCTTTTATATTGTGCATCGCACAATGTCATGCTGATACATTTTCTTTATCTTCTGCACGTTCTGAGTAAATATAAAGAGGACGCGCTTTCCCATCAACGACATCACTCGAAATAACCACTTTTTGAACGCCTTCAAGAGCCGGTAGCTCAAACATCGTCTCAAGAAGGATCTTCTCCATAATTGAACGCAAACCACGAGCACCAGTTTTACGTTCAATTGCTTTCTTTGCAATAACACGTAAAGCATCTTCATGAAATGCTAACTCGACATTCTCCATTTCAAAAAGACGCTGATATTGCTTTACTAACGCATTTTTAGGTTGTGATAAAATTTGCATGAGGGCGTTAACATCTAAATCCTCTAAGGTAGCGACTATAGGAAGGCGTCCAATAAATTCTGGTATTAAACCAAATTTTATAAGATCTTCAGGCTCTAAATCACGAAAAATTTCACCGACACAACGCTCATCAGGAGCCTTAACGGTCGCAGAAAAACCAATAGAAGTTTTTTCACCACGCCCTGAAATAATCCGTTCTAAACCTGCAAAAGCTCCCCCACAAATGAATAAGATGTTTGTGGTGTCAACCTGAAGAAACTCTTGTTGCGGATGCTTACGTCCACCTTGAGGAGGAACAGAAGCAATCGTTCCTTCCATAATTTTTAATAACGCTTGCTGAACTCCTTCCCCCGAAACATCTCTTGTAATAGAAGGATTATCTGCTTTACGAGAAATCTTATCAACCTCATCGATATAAACTATACCACGCTGTGCACGTTCAACATTATAATCTGCTGCTTGAAGGAGCTTAAGAATAATATTTTCAACATCTTCCCCCACATAACCTGCTTCAGTCAAAGTGGTCGCATCCGCCATCGTAAAAGGTACATCAATAATACGTGCTAATGTTTGTGCGAGATAAGTTTTACCGCAGCCCGTTGGACCAACAAGAAGAATATTTGATTTTGCCAACTCAATATCATTGCTTTTAGACTGATGCGCCAACCGTTTATAATGATTATGCACAGCAACAGAAAGAACACGCTTCGCATGCTGCTGACCAATAACATAATCATCAAGAACTGTTATAATTTCCTGTGGCGTAGGAACACCATCACGCACCTTAACCCCAGAAGACTTATTTTCTTCCCGAATAATATCCATGCAAAGCTCTACACATTCATCACAGATAAATACAGTAGGCCCCGCAATGAGCTTACGCACCTCATGCTGACTCTTGCCGCAGAACGAGCAATAGAGAGTATTTTTTGATTCGTTCCCGCTATTGCTAATTTTGCTCATTTTTCTTTCCTTTCACCACGATATATGAACACTTTGCCTTTTCAAAGGAAGCTTTTCATCATGAAAACTAAAAGACATATAGAAAACCATGCATGTCTCAATATTTTTAGGTGTTTCTCTTATTTTGCGATATTTTTTATAAAACTCTTTGATTTAAAGTAGCTGTTTTTTCTATAAAAATTCTTAATCTTTTTCTTCTTTTTCAGTTTCTGCACGATATTGTATAACATCATCAACTAAGCCAAACGCTTTGGCTTCTTCTGCTGTCATAAAATGATCGCGATCGAGAGTTCTCTCTATAACCTCATAATCTTGACCCGTATGTTGGACATAAATTTCATTTAAACGCCGTTTCATCTTTATAATATCCTGCGCATGTCGCTCAATATCTGAAGCTTGACCTTGAAAACCTCCAGATGGTTGATGCACCATAATACGTGCGTTTGGCAATGTAAAACGATGACCTTTTGCTCCAGCTGTTAACAATAAAGACCCCATAGATGCCGCTTGCCCCATGCAAAGCGTAGAAACAGGAGGGCGAATAAACTGCATAGTATCATAAATAGCCATACCAGATGTTACGACACCACCTGGAGAATTAATATAAAGACTAATTTCTTTTTTAGGATTTTCCGCTTCCAAGAAAAGCAATTGTGCACAAACAAGCATTGCCATACCATCTTCAACAGGACCATTAATAAAAATAATCCGCTCCTTTAAAAGACGGGAAAAAATATCATAGGCCCGCTCACCACGATTGGTTTGTTCAATAACCATAGGAACAAGGCTTAATGCTGTTTTCATTGGATCACTCATATTTTTACTTTCCGTTCATATAACAACCGCTCTTTACACATTCAATGTTTTTATCCATATGCTAACATTACTCTCTTGTGCAAGCTACAATCAAGAGATGTATAAGATAGATTAAAATCTCAATAGTTAAAATAGCAATAATAACTCTACCTAAACAAATGATGAACATCAGGAATGCGAGATACCGCCCAATGGTAAAAACTTCCTTCCTGAGGTCTTTTCGTGGTCTTTGTCTTTCTGTGAATATGAAAGCCTATCAAGCGTGAATCTGTAAGCGGCTTTACGCCAAAAGCTGGTTCAAAAATACATTCAGTTTTTCGACCAGTCCAATAATTAAAAGTTTCCTTTTCCCTTGCTTCATGAAAAAAAACATATCGTTTTGCTAATCGTGAAATACCATCATTGCCAAATATTGTAACGCCAAGATTTCCCGGTAAAATCGGCATTTTTTTCCTCTTTAACCAGAACGATCTCCAAACACGACGCTTAAACCCAAGCCAATGAGGAATAATTTCTGTGCCTGCCCAATAATCTTCAAATATTTTTATAACAGGGTTATTGGGTGGAAAATAAAGTGCAGAAACGCCTACTCTTGTATTATTTTCTCTTGCCAACCAAACCTTATCGGCATCTGGATGAAATTGTTTAACAAGGTAAACATCTGTATCTAACCAAACACCTTGTTGATATTTCATCAGCATAACACGAAAAAAATCCGAGAACTGAACAATTGTACACCCTAGTTTATAATCAGAAAAATCGGGATCAAGGCGATAAATTGCTGAGCGTGGTAAAATTGATTCGGCTTCATGCAGCTCAACACCAGCAGGGAGATTATCTATTTTTTTATCATAACTAAAAAGCTTAACACGCTGTCCAGTTTTAACCATTGAAGACAAACAAAGCCTATCCACCAATCTTAATTATCCACTATACCAAAAAGTACAAATATCCATAGATAATACATCAAAAATATTCTAAACTTACGCGAAAGAGTTGTTCAACATCACGAACTCTATCAGCAAGAGCAAAAATCACTATTCTATCACCAGACAAAATACGCGTATCTGCCGAAAGCTGTATTATTGTCTTATTGCGATAAATTGCACCAATTCTCAAACCATCTGATAAATTGAGCTCTGATAATGACTTACCAACTAATGAAGATGTTTGCATCACTTCAGCTTCAATAATTTCTGCTCGGCCATTAAAAACTGAATGAACAGAACGAATACGCCCACGGCGCATTTGTTGCAAAATTCTCGATATTGTAACGCTATGGGGATTAAGATATGCATCCACACCAACAGCACGACTAAATTCTTGATAGGCAACATTATTAATCAATACCATATTGGCTTTGCAGCCCAATCTTTTAGCAATAATAGCGCTTAAGAGATTAACCTGATCTTGATTGGTCAATGTAATCATTAAATCGGACTGATCAATTCCCGCATCTTGAAGAATCACTGGATCTAACACGTTACCGTATAAGACTGTCGTTTTTTCAAGCTGATCAGCAATTGTAAGAGCTCTTTCTCTATGCGATTCTATAATCTTCAATTTTAATTTATGGAAACGCTTTTCAATCGCCTGTGCAACATAAAGGCCAATGTGACCACCCCCTGCAATAATCATGCGGTGTGCATCTTGTTCTTTATGACCAAAAAGCCCAACAGCACGACGCATCTGTTCACGAGAAACAACAAGATAGGTTATATCACCAACGCGTAATTGCGTTTCTGAATGTGCAACCAATAATTCCGCGCCACGTTTAATAGCGGTAACCGTCGTATGAAGATCTGGAAAAAGCTCTGTTAATTGACGCAAAGGTGTATTAATAACTGGACAATCTTCCATACATTCCAAGGCTAACGCAACAATATCATCATTACAAAAATAAAGAACATCTATTGCACCAGGTAAAGCAATACGGCGCAAAACCATTTCCCCAACTTCAACTTCTGGCGAAATAACCACATCAATGGGAATATTCTCTCTGGAAAAAAGCGTCTTATAACGTGGCTCTAAATAAGATTGTGAGCGAATACGAGCAATTTTTGTGGGCACATTAAATAATGAATGTGCTACTTGGCAAGCTACCATATTGACTTCATCAAACAAAGTAACAGCAATCAACATATCAGCTTTGTCTGCATCTGCTGCCAAAAGAACTTCAGGCCGTGAACCGTGACCAACAAAACCTCTCACATCCAATGTATCGCGAATCTTTTCAATTAATCTCGTTTCGATATCAATAACAGTAACATCATGATTTTCAGCAGCAAGACGCTCTGCTATCCCATAACCAACCTGTCCTGCTCCGCAAATAATAACACGCATCGCTTAAGAAACTCCAAGCGCTTTAAGTTTACGGTGCAAAGCTGAACGCTCCATGCCTATAAATTCAGCAGTACGTGATATATTTCCACCCAAACGCCCAATCTGCGCCACTAAATATCTCTTTTCAAACAATTCTCGAGCTTCACGTAACGGCAAATCCATTATACTTTCATCTGAATCCATTTGAAGGCGTGGCAAAGAATCACTTACTTCACTGGGAAGAAAGTCCGCTGTTATAGGACCATCACCATCCCGCACGAGAATAAGAAGACGCTCAATATTATTACGTAATTGCCGCACATTACCCGGCCAAGCGTGCGTTTGCAAAATAGCAATCACATCATCACTGATTGCACGCGGTTTAATCCCAACCTGCTGTGATATTGTTTTTACAAAATGATGTACAAGTTCTGGAATATCTTCACGACGCGCTGAAAGGGGCGGAACAACAATAGGAACAACGGAAAGACGGTGAAAAAGATCCTCCCTAAAGCGCCCATCAGAAATGAGGTTTTCAAGATTTTGCGCTGTCGAAGAAATGATACGGACATCCACCTTAACACGTTTTGTGCCGCCAATTCTCTCAAATGTTTGCCCCGTTAAAACCCGAAGAATCTTCCCTTGAGTCTCACGCGGCATGTCAGCAATTTCATCAAGATATAAGATACCACCATGAGCTTCCTCTAAGGCACCGATTTTACGCTCTCTTCCCTCCATTTCGCTGCCAAACAGCTCTATTTCCATTCTTTCCGGAGTAATCGTTGCAGCATTTATTGTAACAAATGGCCCATTCGAACGCGTTGAAAGCGCATGAATAGTTCGTGCAACAGTCTCTTTTCCTGCCCCTGAAGGCCCTGTTATCATGATGCGACTATTGGTTGGTGCTACTTTTTCTATGATTTGACGCAAATTTTTTATAACTGTCGATTTTCCGAGCAACTCTAATGTCTCGTTCGAACGCTTTCGTAATTCTAAAAGCTCACGTTTTAAATTTGAATTTTCAAGTGTTCTCTCTGCAACCAATACAAGTCTATCAGCTTTAAAAGGTTTTTCAATGAAATCATATGCCCCTCGCTTTATAGCGGAAACAGCCGTCTCAATATTACCATGACCAGAGATCATAACGACCGGAAGAGCCGGATATTGTGTTTTAATTTCATCAAGCAGTGCTAAACCATCGAGACGACTACCCTGTAGCCAAATATCCAAAAAAATGAGCTTTGGAATACGCTCACTAATTTGAGCCAATGCTTCATCAGAGTTACAAGCAACGCGCGTTTCATAACCTTCATCCTCTAAAATACCAGCAACAAGCTCACGAATATCTGCTTCATCATCAACAATCAAGATATCTGATACCATACTATTCCCCTATCTTATGATTTATGGCTTGTATAATATTACCCTGCTTACCCCCATCCGCAGGAAATATCAAACGGATCATCGCACCACGACCTTCATAAAAACTCTCCGGTGCATCATGAAGCTCCATGAAACCACCGTGATCTTCAATAACTTTGCGCACAATGGCTAACCCCAGTCCTGTTCCTTTTTCCCGCGTTGTTATATAGGGTTCTAATAACTTTTGTCTTTGCTCTTTAGGAAGTCCTTTCCCGTTATCAACAACATCCACAACCACCCATTCTTTCTGTCGATAAGAACGGACAAGAATATGACCGTGAATATTTTCCTCTCGCATAACTGAATCTATGGATTCGCTCGCGTTTTTGATAACATTGCAGAAAGCCTGTACAATGAGACGGTTATCAAATGCACCCATAAGTGGTAGAGTTCCTAAATCTTGCTCAAAATGAATATCATGTCGCGTCACCTCTATCAAGAAACATGCTTCGCGCAACAATTCTCGTATATCTAAAATATGCATTTTGGGTTTGGGCATACGTGCAAAAGAGGAAAACTCATCAACCATACGCCCAATATCTCCAACCTGCCGAATAATTGTGTCAATACACCGCTCAAAAACCTCTCTATCTTGTGTAATAGCTTTGTTATAACGTTTACGAATGCGTTCAGCGGATAACTGAATAGGTGTAAGAGGATTTTTAATTTCGTGCGCAATACGCCGCGCAATATCCGCCCACGCCGCTGTACGTTGCGCTGCAACAAGGTCAGTAATATCATCAATTGTTAGAACCCAAGATTGCCCCTGTCCATCATCCTCCTCCATCGTAACTTGAACATTACAGACACGCTCTTTTCCTGCAACGTTTAAAGTGACCTGTTCACGATGGTTTTTACGATCTAATGAACGCACAAACTGAAAAACCTGCCAAATTTCAGCGCTTAAAGATAAAAGACTTTGTCCAACAACGTGCTCAGAGCGAATATCAAACATCGCTTCAATAGACCGATTGATAATGGTGATATCACCATTATCATCTATACCTGCTACTCCCGCTGTTACACCCGATAACACAGCTTCAGAAAAACGCCGTCTTTCATCAATTTGATCACGCACTGCAATCAACTCATTACGCCGACTTTTCAATTCACTGACCATGTAATTAAAAGTTTTGGATAATTGCCCAATATCTCCATCTTTTGCTCGTACTGGCACGAAAATTTCCATATTTCCAGAAGCAACATCATCGGCAGCACTAATGAGAAGACGAATAGGACGCACTAAACGATCAGCAACAGCAATAGCAGCCCAAATAGCTGATAAGAATAAACTAAAAAAAAGACACAAATAAAGCATACCAAATGCAATCTGTGTCAGCAGGCGATTTTCATTTAAATCACGATAACGATCTGTATTAACTTCTGTCAAACGCAAAGCAGATAAAACACCTTTATCAACGTCACGCACCAAATATAAAAATGTGTTTGGAATGTTGGTAAATTTTAAAATAATACCAAAATAATCATGAACGCCTGGTTGAAAAGAAAAAGGTCTCGCACTGGTTGCACGTTCAATAAGATGAGAAGGAGGAATTGGCAGTTTATCTTCATCACCAAGAGCACTCGATACAAAAATAGCTCCGCTAGAACTTAACAAAAATGCACCACGCAAATTGCGTCCTATAGCATGACGCGTCAATTGCATCCTATATTCAGCTGGATTACGTTCTAAGAGTTTTTTGTTATCAAGTGCAAATGCCATCGCGTAGGATAAATTTTTTAAATTTTGAAGCATTTCATCTGCATAAGCATTTGCTAAATCAATAGAAGAGCCCACAATTTGCCGCGTTGTTGTATCAAACCATCGATCAAGTCCCAAATTTAGTGCTGGACCCGATACAAGAGCTACAGCAACAGCTGGCATTGTCGCAACAAGTGCAAACAATGAAATAAGGCGCACATGAAGACGCGATCCTGCACGCCTTGAACGCCAAGCACGAATGATCGGAATCATCTCATAAAAAACGATGACAATAAGCCCTAAAACCCAAAAACTATTAATTCCTATAAGAATAAGGGTTACTGTTCTACTGGGAACAACAGGAGTTAATCCAATAAGAATAATAAACGAAACAGAGGCCGTAAGTAAAGCCAATACAATAATTGTAATCCCTAAAAAAATATATACCTTACTTAAACGATACAACTCATCGTTATAAGTATTTTTATCTATGTCTTGAAGATTCGTCACAGATGTTATATTCGTCATGAGCTTACATACCCTTATCCCATTATTCTCATATAACCTTTTGTAGCAAAAATTGACAATACTAATACTACATTTAAAATAGGGCAAATATAGTCAATGAGGAAAAGCTTCTATATTTTGCAAAATATCTTTAAAATAGACTGTGTTCGACGATACTTTACGAAGGAAATGAGATGCGATTAACAAAACAAACAAATTATGCTCTTCGAATGCTCATGTATTGTGCAGATAATCAGGGAACTCTCAGTCGTGTTCCAGAAATTGCTAAAGCATATGCCGTTTCAGAACTTTTTTTATTTAAAATCCTTCAGCTGCTTGTTCAAGCAGGTTTTATACAAACAGTGCGTGGACGCAATGGTGGAGTTAGATTGGCTAAACCCGCAGCAGAGATTTCAGTCGCTGATGTTGTGAAAGTAACAGAAGACAACTTTTCCCTAGCAGAATGTTTCGATACTGCAGAACCAACTTGCCCCTTGTTTGATTTTTGTGGTTTAAATACCGCACTTCAAAAAGCATTAAATGCTTTTTTTGAGGTGTTGTCCATGATATCCCTTGCTGATCTACAACAACCATCCTTTCAAAATCATTTTAAAATTAATGACAAAAAAGCAAACTAAGATTATAACACAAGGAGAGTAAATATTTCTATTGCAGCAATAATATTAGCCGCTGGACGGGGTGAAAGAGCAGGATCTCCCCATAAAATTCCAAAACAATATCGGCTTCTAGGACAAAAGCCAGTTATTTATCATACCGTGCATTGTTTTTTGCAGCATCCAGCTATCACAACAATTATCCTTGTTATTCATCCAGAAGATCGTCAAATCTGTGAACAAGCTATTGGCGATTTTAAAGAGCGCCTTATTATCGTTGAAGGAGGCAATACACGTCAAATCTCTACCTTACATGGACTTCAGGCACTTAAAAAATTTTCCCCCCAATATGTGCATATTCATGATGGTGCACGCCCTTTTATTGAAAACAAGCTTTTTAATAACATTCACAACACTATCACGCCTCAAGAAGGTGTTCTTCCTGTTCTGCCCATCTCTGATACCCTTAAACGTATAAATAATCAGCATGTTTTAGAAACAATTCCCCGTACCCATCTTTATAGTGCACAAACTCCACAGTGTTTTCCCTTTGAACATATCTTAGCGGCCCATAAACAAGCAAAACAAGCTTGCAAACAAGAATTCACTGACGATTCTGCAATTGCCGAATGGTTTGGAATTCCTATGCGTACCGTTCCTGGGGATCCTAACAACATAAAAATTACATGGCATGAAGATTTTAATACTGCACATTTATATCTCCAAAAGAAAATGCAAATGTTTCCTGATATCCGTACCGGCAATGGTTATGATGTTCACTCTTTTGAAGATGGTGATTTTCTTATATTATGTGGTATAAAAATCCCTTTTCATAAAAAATTAAATGGACACTCCGATGCGGATGTTGCTCTTCATGCATTAACAGATGCCCTTCTTGCAACTCAAGGTGCTGGAGATATCGGTACACATTTTCCTCCCTCTGATCCTCAATGGAAAAATGTATCATCAGAAATTTTTCTCCGTCATGCTCTCGATATTATAAAACAAGCAGATGGTCGTATCGCCAATGTTGATATCACAATTATCGCTGAAAATCCTAAAATTGGTCCCTATCGTCATGCTATGACAGAAAATCTTATGACAATACTTGCAATGACACCTGATCGAATCTCTATCAAAGCAACAACAAATGAAAAGCTTGGATTTATTGGTCGTGGTGAGGGAATTGCTGCTCTTGCAACAGCGAGCGTTCTTTATTCAGGAGAAATTCCCCAATGACATATCTTTGTGAAAAACAAGCACATGAAGTCCTTAATACCTTTCGCCAAAAAGGTTTACTGTTAACAACTGTAGAGTCTTGTACAGGGGGACTCATTGCTGCAAGCCTCACAAATATTGCAGGATCGTCAGATGTTCTCGATTGTGGATTTGTTGTTTATTCAAATGAATCCAAAACACGCCTTGTTGGCGTTTGTGCTGAACTTATAAGAACCTATGGTGCCGTTTCAAAAGAAGTTGCTCTTGCAATGGCTGAGGGTGGATTAAAACATTCACAAGCTGACATTGCAGTTTCTGTAACAGGGATTGCTGGTCCAGGAGGTGCAAGTCTTGATAAACCTGTAGGACTTGTGCATTGCGCAGTTGCTTATAAAAATCACCCCCCCCTGCACAAAGAAATGCACTTTGCTCATCTTAATCGCAATGCTATCCGCCATGCAACTGTTGAAAATGTTTTTAAAATGATTCTGGAATTACTTCACTGAATTCCCCATACTAATTTCAAAATTCTCTATTCCACATTGAGTCTATAGTCGCCCACAACTTGAAAATGAAAGACCTGAATAGCGTAAAGTTATCTCACTTCAGCCCTGTGTAGGTTGAATTAATCAAATTTATTCACTTGCACGCCACAAGAGAAAAAAACTGTAGTAAATAAAATGATTAAAGAAAAGGACACTTGTACCTCTCTCTCAAGTGCTAAGAGCTGGCGCAACATCTTGAGAGATGGCAAATAAATGGTGCAGGCTGACTTGTTCATAAACGTACAGATGTGGAGTTTATATGCTTTTACGAAGGATCTATACTATTTATTATGAGCACTATTATGAAATGGGTATGACGCAAGCATGTTCTATTTGGGTGTTCTGTTTAACGGATGTGCATCTATTTAAAAAGAGAGAAACAAAAGAGTGAAGCTGTACATCATCTTCATCATTTAAAATGATGTTCCTTCAATATGCTTTTGAAAGCTGAATTAAAAACAAATAGTAAAGATGGAAACCGGTTTTCACCTTCACGCTGTTATAAGCAATACGTATTGTTAAAAAATAACAGAATAGACTATGTTACCGTAGAGCCATAAATCTGATGCGCACGCTTCTCAAAAGCCTCGGTAAATTTACGAAACGCAATATCAAACATTGAGCCCATCACTAATCCAAGCGTTTTACTTTTAAATTCATAATCAATAAAAAACTCTACATTACATGCATTGGTATTTTCAATATCATGAAAGGCCCAACGATTTTCAAGATATTTGAATGGACCATCAATATATTTAACTTCTATAAGACTTTTTTCCGGCTGAAGAAATACTTGAGTCGTAAAAGTTTCACGAATAATCTTATAGCCAACGGTCATATCCGCAAGAAGCAATATTTTTTTTCCATATTCTTTTCGAGAACGTATTATTAAAGACTCACACATTGGTAAAAATTCAGGATAACGCTCAATATCTGAAACCAGATCAAACATTTCACTGGCACTATGGGTGATCTGCCGATGTATTGTAAAAATCGGCATAATTATCTCTGTAAGGAAAATTTTTCATCACGCGCTTTTTGCAAAATGGCAAAATCATCTCCAGCGTGATGAGATGAACGCGTCAGAGGATTGGAAGCCATATGTAAAAATCCTTTTACTTTACCAATCTTGGCAAAAGACTCAAATTCTTCAGGAGGCACAAAACGAACAACTGGATGATGTTTTCGTGTAGGCTGCAAATATTGTCCAATTGTCATAAAGTCAACATCAGCAGCGCGCAAATCATCCATCAATTGCAAAATCTCATTTCGCTCCTCCCCAAGGCCAACCATAATTCCCGATTTTGTAAAAATTGTTGGATCAAGTTCTTTAACGCGTTGTAATAAACGAATTGAATGAAAATAACGCGCCCCTGGACGGACCTTCAAATATTTAGAAGGAACTGTTTCTAAGTTATGATTAAAAACATCAGGCTTAGCAGCAACAACAACTTCTAAAGCGCCATCCTTATGACGAAAATCAGGTGTAAGAACTTCAATTGTTGTTTTAGGAGTTTTTTGACGAATCGCATAAATAACTTTTGCAAAATGCTCAGCGCCACCATCAGCAAGATCATCACGATCAACAGATGTAATGACAACATGTTTTAATTCCATCCGTGCAACAGCATCGGCGACACGTTCTGGCTCATTATCATCAACGGCAAGTGGAATACCTGTTGCAACGTTACAAAAAGCACAAGCACGCGTACATATTTCACCTAAAATCATAAAGCTAGCATGCCTCTGGCTCCAACATTCGCCAATATTAGGGCAACCAGCTTCTTCGCATACAGTCACTAACTTATGCGTACGTACAATACCATGTGTTTCCTTATAAATTGGTGATGTTGGCGCTTTTACACGAATCCAATCTGGCTTTTTTTGAACGCTTGTATCAGGACGATGTGCCTTTTCAGGATGACGCAAACGTCTATTTGTAACTCTATCAACAACCGTAACCATTTAAGCCTTTGCCTTATAAATACGAAGTAACAATCAAAAATATAAAATTTTTCATACAATCCAGTCATCAAGCGTTTAAAACTTGACCATAAGCATCCAATACACTTTCTTTCATCATTTCCGATAAGGTCGGATGTGGAAAGACAGTATGCATTAATTCTTCTTCTGTTGTTTCAAGATTCATAGCAATAACAAAACCCTGTATCAATTCTGTTACCTCAGCCCCTACCATATGGGCCCCGAGAAGCTGTCCTGTTTTTTTATCAAAAATCGTTTTTACTAACCCCTGATCTTCACCCAAAGCAATCGCCTTACCATTCGCAGCAAAAGAATAACGACCAATACGTATATCATAACCTGCTTCTTTTGCAGCCGCTTCTGAAAGCCCTACAGAGGCAACCTGTGGTGTACAATATGTACACCCTGGAATTTTTCTTTTATCAAGCGGATGAGCACTCTTCAAACCTGCAAGATGCTCAATACATATCACTCCTTCTTCTTCTGCTTTATGGGCCAACATAGGAGGACCTGCTACATCACCAATAGCATAAATGCCTTCCACCCCCGTCCAACTCCATTCATCAGTTACAATGCACCCACGATCGGTTTTTATTCCCAAAGATTCTAAACCAAGATTCTCAATATTACCTTGCACCCCTACAGCGGAAATTAACCGGTCAACAGTCATTGTCTCTATTTTACCTTGAACATCAATATGTACAGTCACAGAATCGGAAGACTTTTCAACCTTTGTTACTTTTGCTTGACGAAGAATGCGTAAACCTCTTTTCTCTAACTGTTTACGAGCAAACATTGAAATTTCAATATCTTCAGCAGGCATGATATGGGGCATCATTTCAACAACAGTTACTGTCGCCCCCATATCACGATAAAAAGAGGCAAATTCAATGCCAATAGCCCCAGACCCTATAACCAAAAGCGATTTTGGCATTGCTGGCGGTATCATAGCTTCAAAATAAGTCCAAATGAGTTTTCCATCTGGTTCAATACCAGGAAGAACACGAGGACGTGCGCCCGTTGCAATAATGATATGCTTTGCTTGATAAGTTCCCTCCCCTAACGTTCCTTTAGGGACTGGATTTTGCGGTTGCATAATCGGTTTTGAGGATGAAGAAACCATAATTTCCGCAGGATGGCTTCCCTTTGCTTTTTTAGTAAGCTTTGCTTCACCCCAAATAATATCAATTTTGTTTTTTTTCATTAGAAAATCAACACCAGCATTTAAACGTGCTGAAACACCGCGTGAACGTGCCACAACATCTTTGATGTTTGCCTCAATTGAACCATTAATTTTTAGTCCATAATTTTTTGCATGTTCAGCAAAATGTTTCATTTCCGCTGAACGTAGAAGGGCCTTTGTGGGAATACATCCCCAATTTAAACAGATCCCTCCCAAATGTTCACGTTCAACAATCGCAGTCTTAAAGCCACATTGTGCTGCACGAATTGCGGTTACATATCCGCCTGGACCTGATCCAATCACAATTACATCATAAAGATTTGCCACAGTAATTCCTCCATGGATATATATAAAACGGATATGCACTTTTTGAACTTAAGTCTGCAAAATAACATGACAGAATTATCTTATGTCTTTTGCTTACGTAAATGCTTTACCCAAACCAGAAATAGCAATAACATTGCTCTTCAAACTCGTTAAATTTGCTTTTATTCTCTTAATACACTCTCTCACAATTTACGTGAAGAACTGTTAAACAGTTCAAACCAACATTGCTAATGGATTTTCAATCATCTTCTTAAAAGTCCGCGCGATCTCTGCTGCTAAAGCACCATCGACAGCACGATGATCAGCAGAAATCGTAACTGACATAACTGTCGCAACGACTAATGCATCATTTTTAACAACGGCGCGCTGCTCCCCTGCTCCAATCGCAAAAATCGTCGCATGCGGTGGATTAAGAATAGCAGAAAAACTTTTTATACCATACATCCCCATATTTGATACAGCTGTTGTTCCACCCTGATATTCTTCCATTTTTAACTTGCCCTCGCGCGCACGCTTTGCAAAATCCTTCATCTCTTTGGAAATAAGTGATAACGGCTTTTCCTCTGCATGGCGAATAATCGGTGTAATTAATCCATTGGGAATGGAAACAGCAACCCCAACATCACAATGTTTATGATGAATCATCCCACCTTCAAGCCAAGAGACATTCGCATCAGGAACCGCTTTCAAAGAAAGTGCGACAGCTTTGATCACCATATCATTAACAGAAAGCTTATAAGTAGGCTGAGTTTCTTCTTGCCTTTTAACCATTGGTGCAGCAGCATTCAGTTGTGTACGCAGTGCTAATAGCGCATCAAGTTCACAATCTACCGTTACATAGAAATGTGGGACTTTCTGTTTTGATTCCACCAAACGTGTCGCGATTGTTTTACGCATATTATTATGGGGAACGAAGCTATATTCATCCTCTTTGAAGAGTTTCAATATCTGTTTGTCTGAAGCACCTGTAGCTGTTAGCTCCCCTATCTGTGATGAATAAGACACTTTAGAAATATCGCTGCTCACAGCTTTTTCCACATCGCGCTTAATAATACGCCCATGCGGACCACTTCCAGAAATAAGGGATAAATCAAGACCTGCCTGAGATGCTAATCGCCGCGCTAAGGGAGAGGCAAAAAGACGAGATTCTTTTTTATCTTGCTGTATTAATTGCCCAGTTGATGATTCATGAGACATTTTTATTCCCTTTGAGTCCGTCTGTTTCAGAGAATCTGTCTGTTTGATGCCCTCTGATTCTTGTCTTGTAGAAGAAGAGATTTCTTCTGTAACTTTTGCAGCTTCAGCTAAATCTTCACCTTCTTCTGCTAAAACAACAATTAAAGCATTTACTTTAACGCCTTGTGTTCCAGCAGGAACAACAATTTTAGCAACCCTGCCTTCATCAACGGCTTCGACTTCCATTGTCGCTTTATCCGTCTCAATTTCAGCAATAACATCACCAGAGGAAACCTTATCTCCCTCCTTAATATTCCATTTTGTTAAATTTCCCTCTTCCATCGTAGGGGAAAGCGCTGGCATTGTAATTTTAATGGGCATTATGCTTTCCTCCGTTATGCTCTGTATGTCACAGCCTTAACGGCCTCAATAATTTCAGCAGTATTAGGCAAAGCCAACTTCTCAAGATTAGCGGCATAAGGCATCGGAACATCTTTGCCAGAAATCGTAGCAATTGGCGCATCAAGATAGTCAAAAGCCTGCTGCATAACACGCGTTGCTATTTCAGTTCCCACGGATGACTGAGGAAATCCCTCTTCAATTGTTACCAAACGACCTGTTTTTTTAACTGACGAAAGAATTGTTGGAAGATCCATAGGGCGAATGGTTCGTAAATCAATCAATTCAACATCAATACCAAGTTTTTCAATTTCTGGTAACGCTTGAACAGCATAATGCATCCCAATTCCACATGCAACAATCGTCACATCTTGTCCAGACTTATGAATACGCGCCTTACCAATAGGCAAAAGAAAATCATCCAGTTGAGGAACATCAAATTGATGCCCATACAAAATCTCATTTTCAAGGAAAATAACAGGATTATCATCACGAATAGCAGCTTTCAGCAAACCTTTTGCATCTGCAGCACTATAAGGCATGACAACTTTCAGACCTGGTACATGACTATACCATGCAGCATAGCATTGAGAATGTTGAGCACCAACACGGGCAGCCGCACCATTGGGACCTCGGAAAACCATAGGAGCGGTCATTTGTCCACCAGACATATAACGTGTTTTGGCTGCTGAGTTAATAATTTGGTCCATCGCCTGCATCGCAAAATTAAAGGTCATAAACTCGACAATAGGACGTAACCCACCAAAAGCAGCCCCAACAGCCAGCCCAGCAAAGCCGTGCTCTGTAATTGGGGTATCAATAACTCGGCGTTCCCCGAACTCTTCCAACAAACCCTGACTAACCTTATAGGCACCTTGATATTGCGCGACTTCTTCCCCCATAAGAAAAACTGTTTCATCACGCCGCATTTCTTCAGCCAAAGCCTGATTAAGCGCTTCACGAACTGTCATTGTAACCATTTGTGTTCCCGCTGGAATATCAAAATTAAGAGATGTATCAAAAGTAGGAGCAGCCTGCGGAACTGACAATGGCAGAGAAAGAGCAGATTCCTTAGGTTTTTGTGCTATATCAGTAGGTTGCGAAATATCCTCAGCACGCTCACCTTCTTCTAACAAAATTGCAATAACAGTGTTAACCCTTACGCCTTCTGAACCTTCAGGCACAAAAATTTTACCAAGAGTACCTTCATCAACGGCCTCTACTTCCATTGTAGCCTTATCCGTTTCAATTTCAGCAATAACATCGCCAGAGCTAACCTTATCACCTTCTTTCTTGAGCCATTTAGACAGTTTACCTTCTTCCATAGTTGGTGAAAGCGCCGGCATCAAAATATCAATAGACATACTTGCTTCCCTCGCATCAAACTAAAATATCAGTATAGAGCTCAGAAGCATCTGGCTCTTGATCACTTTGTGCAAAATCTACCGCATCAGCAACAATTGCACGGACCTCTTTCTCAATAGATTTTAAATCGTCTTCGCTCGCCCAATTTTTTTTAAGAATCCGACTTTTTACTTGATCAATCGGATCGTGCTCCTCTTTTATTTTTTGGACTTCTTCCTTTGAACGATATTTTGCTGGGTCAGACATGGAATGACCACGATAGCGATAGGTCTGCATATCAAGAATGATCGGTCCTTTACCTGAGCGTGCCCAAGAAATTGCTTCATCAGCAGCTCCTTTTACTGATCGAACATCCATACCGTCAACAACAATACCTGGAATTTCAAAAGAAAGACCACGTCGGGAAAAATCAGTTTCTGCAGATGCACGTGAAACTGACGTTCCCATAGCATACTGATTGTTTTCAATAATATAAACAACGGGAAGCTTCCAAAGTGAAGCCATATTAAAACTCTCGTAAACCTGCCCCTGATTTGCAGCACCATCACCAAAATAAACCAATGTCACATTATCTTTACCAAGGTACTGATTCGAAAATGCCAAACCTGAACCAATTGGAACCTGCGCACCAACAATACCATGTCCTCCATAAAAGTTCTTTTCTTTAGAGAACATATGCATCGAGCCACCTTTCCCTTTGGAAAAGCCACCTTGGCGCCCCGTTAATTCTGCCATGACACCACGCGGACTCATCCCAACCGCTAACATATGACCATGATCACGGTAAGACGTAATAACCTGATCACCTTCTTTTGCCGCTTTCAATGTTCCTATAACAACGGCTTCCTGACCAATATAAAGGTGACAAAATCCCCCAATAAGCCCCATACCATAAAGTTGTCCTGCTTTTTCTTCAAAACGGCGAATTAAAAGCATTTCACGATAAGCATCAATTTCTTCTTCTTTTGTAAAATCTGCTATTGGTGCTTTCTTTGTGGTGCTTGATAATGCAGTGCGCGCCGCCGACGCAGAATTTTTTTTAAGTCGTTCTGCCATATTAAACTCCCTTTTATGATTATTTAGGAATAACCTTTACGAACAAAAGTTACAAGCCTTATCAATCGGCTTAAACAATATCATTGCTGATTGTTGTTTAAATTAAGCGATTTTTCATTTACCTTTAGTATCAATTTCAAGGTATTAAGATTGTCAGTTCATTTGGCTTAGAAAAGTTCAAATTCTTTCGGACATACTCATCCAACATATCTTTTTCTATATGCCCATTGCGTAAAAGAGAAATACGCTTTTCCATGAATATCCGCTCAGCTTCTATTTTATGAAGCTCCTTTTCTAATTCGCTAATATGCTGATTAACTTCACTGCGTGAATACAATCCATACTCACCATGATAAATGTGATAACTGAAATAGCTTAAGACTCCCACCGTCATAAGAGGTAGTACAAAGCGTACTTTGATTGATCGACGTTTCTGCTTTGTCCACATAAAATAGCACAGTCTTTACAGCACAAATTTCTTGATATTTTGCCCAACTATGCATGATTTTGATTAATACCTCATTACCAAATCTACACCAAAATAATTTGTTATTTCAATTTATCCCCCCCCTTAATACGATCAAAGTAAGCTGAATGCCCCACTTTTTATATTATAAATATTGGATATCCTCTAAGTTGTGATTTTACACCCATCTTTGTCCTTAAAACTTCCTGTTAAAATGACTATAAAATCAATCAATACCCAAGGTGTAATTATCAAAAAAATTCCTATAAGCCCTACCGGCATAAATATTATACTTATTATACTTATTACACTTATTATATTTATAAGAAGTATTGCAATACCAGTTCCAACTTTACCAACCATAAAACGATGAATTCCTAGTCCACCTAGAAAAAAACAAACGACCGCTAACGTCACTTTTGATTGCTGTGACTGACCTTCAGTTGAGATAGGGAAAATAGATTTAATGGTATCCCCTTCACACACAAAATCAACGACGTCACCAACTTTCGGCGGCGTTTTTCCTGACCAATCCCAATTCGCAAACTGATAGCGCTTACCATCAGCCCCTGAAATGAAATAATCTCCTTGATCATGACCAATAATCTTACCTTTCATCTTCACCACCTATAAAATTGTTATTCATAAAGAAGCTTTTCTTCTAATATGATAATATGTTGAATAAACCTCACAGCATGAATACAGTCTGTATTCACCGTGATATATGACAATTTAAAAAGCTAAAAATTCCCCAACAACTTAAAATTCCCGCAATTACAAGTGGTAATACAAAGCACGCTGTTCGATTTGCACCTTTGCTTTTTTCATATGAAATAGTACAGTCTTTTTCAATAGTTTTATTTAAATATTCATAATTTTCTTTAATATTTCACATTTAAAGACATATATTAAAATAATTTACATTATTAAATTAATATATTGACAACATTAAAAGTAAAGAAAGTGCCTCACTCTTTACTTTTTATATTATTCTAAAATTTCTACCAATTTATAATTTTATCCCCATTTTCATCCCTAAAATATCCGGATAAAATAACTATAAAATCAATGAATGACCAAGGACCAGTTACTAAAAGTATCCCTACCCCAAAAGTAAATGGTATACTTAGTAGGCTTATAAGAAGCATTACAATACCCGTTCCAACTTTACCTGCCATAAAGCGATGAATTCCCAACCATCCAAAAAACCAACAAACAAGTGCTATCGCCAATCTTGATTTTTCTGACTGAGTTTTACTCACGAGAGGGAGAACAGATTTAACAACATTATCTTCATATACAAAATCAACGGTATCACCCACTTTTGGTGTTTTTTTTCCTAACCAATCCCAACTCGTAAATTGATAACGCTTACCGTCAGCCCCTGAAACAAAATAATCTCCTTGATCCTGACCAATAATCTTACCTTTCATTCTTGCCCACCTATAAAGCTGCTCCTCATGTGTTATTCATAAAGAGATTATTTCTAATTCGACAATATGCGGATTAACCTCACGGTGTAAATACAATTCGTACTCACCATGATAAACATGAAATTAAAATAGTTCGTAACTCCCCAATAATCTAATATTTCCCCCTGCTATAAGCAGTAACAAAAAACATGCTTTAGTTGATTTATATCTTTGCTTTACCCATATAAAATAGCATTGTCTTTTTCAATACGTTTACTTAGCTGTACATGTTTTTTAATATCTCATATTAAATAAATGTAGTACAATAATTTCGCATGATGTAACTTAATATATTTATAAAAATAAAAAGCGAGCTAAATTACCTTTTTTTATTATAAGATTTTCACAAATCTGTAATCTGATTTCCATCTTTATCCGTAAATCTTCCACCAAGAATGACTATAAAATCAACAATTGCCCAAATGCCGGTAATTATCAATCCAAACAATGATAAAGATAGAACTAGCATTAAAGCACCAGTCCTAACTTTACCAACCATAAAGCGATGGACACCAAAGATACCTGCAACCCAACAAAGCAGTGCGAACATTATCTTTGTGTTCTCTGTACCTGATCTCAACAATGGAAAAACAGAACTGACAACCCCCCCTTCACAGACAAAATCAACAGCATTACCAATCCTTGGTGGATTCTTTCCCAACCAATCCCAAGTCGCAAACTGATAACGTTTACCATCATCACCAGCAACGAGATACGTTCCTTGATCTTGACTAATAATTATACCTCTCATCTTAATCCCTATAAATTTAAACACTTAAAAATTATTGCGTATATGCCTTTGATAAGAAATCTCAATTTCATAATCTAAATGATCTTATACTTTCATATTTTGTGCTCAGAACTATACACTAAATCACCAGCATAACGCGCTTGGGCTCCTAGCATTTCTTCAATACGAATAAGTTGATTGTATTTGGCTAATCTATCCGAACGTGCAAGAGAACCTGTTTTAATTTGTCCACAATTCGTTGCAACCGCAAGATCTGCAATGAAAGAATCCTCTGTTTCGCCTGAACGATGAGATATAATGGCACGATAACCTGCTTTATGTGCTACTTCTACAGCATCAAGTGTTTCACTCAATGTACCAATTTGATTAACTTTTATGAGAATAGAATTGCCTACCCCCATTTTGATACCATCACGCAAACGTGCTGAATTCGTTACAAACAAATCATCGCCAACAAGCTGACATTTTTCTCCAATTGTGTCAGTGAGTAACTTCCAACCTTCCCAATCATCCTCTGCCATTCCATCTTCAATTGTAATAATAGGATAATTTTTCACAAGATGTGCTAAATAATCTACCTGCTCTTGGATGTCTCGGCATTTCCCCTCACCTTTATAAAAATACGAACCATTTTTATAAAATTCGGTTGAAGCACAGTCTAAACCAATGGCAATTTGTTCACCTGGTTTATAGCCACATATCATGATAGATTCCATAATAAAATCAATTGCTTGATCAGCACTTTTAAATTGAGGTGCAAAACCACCTTCATCACCAACATTGGTATTATAACCCGCATCTTTTAAACGCTTTTTCAATGCATGGAAAATCTCAGCGCCATAACGGATAGCTTCTCTTACAGTAGGAGCTCCTATAGGGATAATCATAAACTCTTGAAAATCAATCAAATTATCAGCATGAACGCCACCATTAATAATATTCATCATGGGGGTTGGAAGAATATGCGCTTGTGTACCACCAATATAACGATACAAAGGTAAATTTAATGAATCCGCAGCTGCTTTTGCAACAGCTAATGAAACACCAAGAAGTGCATTGGCACCAAGACGGGCTTTGTTTGGCGTTCCATCCAAAGCAATCATTGCTTGATCAATAGCAATTTGATTTGTTGCATCCCGCCCACCAAGTTCTTCAAGAATTTCGCCATTAACTGCAGCAACCGCTTTTTCAACACCTTTCCCTTGATAGCGCAAACCACCATCACGAAGCTCTATAGCCTCGTGTGCTCCTGTTGAAGCTCCCGAAGGAACCAGAGCGCGACCAAAAGCTCCATTCTCCAAATGAACATCAACTTCTACCGTTGGATTACCACGGCTATCAAGAACTTCACGCCCAATGATATCGACAATTATAGTCATATGTGTTTCCTTATCCAATAAAAGTCTCGATTCATTTATAATGCCCTATTAATGAAATATTTCTTCTCTTCTCAACTCAACTTTTTTGACAGATAATCAAATTCCATTAAAGTCTCAAGCAATCTTTGTAAATCATCAACTTTAACCATATTGGGTCCATCAGAAGGTGCATTATCTGGATCTTGATGTGTTTCTAAAAAAATACCAGCTACCCCAACAGAGACAGCTGCACGCGCTAAAATTTCAACAAATTGACGCTGCCCACCAGATGAAGCCCCCTGCCCCCCAGGTTCTTGAACAGAATGCGTTGCATCAAAAATAACAGGAGCACCAAATGAACGTAAAATAGGCAACGAACGCATATCAGAAATAAGTCGGTTGTAACCAAATGACGTGCCTCGCTCACAAAGCATAACATTCGGATTACCACTGTAAACAACCTTTTTTAAAACATTCTCCATGTCCCACGGCGCTAAAAACTGACCTTTTTTAATGTTAATAACACATTCTGTTTTGGCGGCTGCTACCAAAAGATCTGTTTGACGACATAAAAAAGCCGGTATTTGTAAAATATCAACTGTAGAAGAAACAATTGTACATTGCTCTTCTGTATGCACATCAGTTAATATGGGACAATTAAACTCTTTTTTTAAATCAGAAAAAATGGACATTGCTTTTTCAAGACCAATACCACGTGCCGCCCCCAAAGAGGTTCTGTTGGCTTTATCGTAACTTGATTTATAAACAAACCCGATACCAAGCTGATCGGTAATTGTTTTAATACGACCAGCCATTTCAAAAGCATGATCACGACTTTCCATCTGACACGGCCCTGCAATTAATGAAAGAGGCATTTCATTTGAAAAAATCATATTTCCAACTTTCACACGGGCATTTGGTTTAGTCATTTTATCCCTCAAAAGCAAAGTAACCCAATTTATGCATTAAACTAATCGACTTTGTTCTACAGCAGCTTCAATAAAAGAAGAAAAAAGCGGATGTGGATCAAAAGGACGGGATTTTAATTCTGGATGATATTGAACACCAATAAACCATGGATGATCTACATATTCTATCGTTTCTGGTAAAATACCATCAGGAGACATCCCAGAAAAAATCAAACCACACTGTTCTAACTTATCCTTATAATCAATATTAACCTCATAACGATGACGATGTCGCTCGACAATCTTGGTCATCCCATAAATTTGAGCAATATGACTCTCTTCTTTTAATTCAGCAGCAAAAGCACCAAGGCGCATCGAACCGCCGAGATCACCATTTCTTGTACGTTTTTCAAGGACGTCTCCTTTAAGCCATTCTGTCATTAAACCTACAATTGGATTGTCTGTTTCGCAAAACTCACTTGATGAAGCATTCTCAATCTGTGCAATATTGCGCGCTGCTTCTATACAAGCTAATTGCATCCCAAAACAAATCCCTAAAAATGGAACTTTACGCTCTCGTGCAAATTGAATTGCTCGAATCTTCCCTTCTGCCCCACGTGCCCCAAAAGCACCTGGAACCAAAATTCCATGGGCTTTTTGTAAAGCTGAAACAGAATCTTCTTTTTCAAAAAGTTCCGAATCAATCCACTCAATATTAACTTTCACTCTATTCGCTAAACCACCATGCGCAATCGCTTCAATAAGAGATTTATAAGCATCCTTTAAGCCCGTATATTTTCCTACAATAGCAATCGTGACTTCTCCTTCAGGATTGTGAATACGATGCGTAATATCCTCCCAACGATCCATCTTGGGGGAAGGTGCCGAATCGATTCCAAAAGCGCAAAGAACTTCAGAGTCCAAACCTTCCTTATGGTATGCCATAGGAACATCATAAATCGTTGGCATATCTAATGCCTGAATGACTGCATTGGAGCGAACATTGCAAAAAAGTGATAATTTGCACCGTTCTGTTTCTGGAATAGATCTATCTGCACGTACAAGCAAAATATCAGGAGAAATACCAACTGCTTGCAATTCTTTGACAGAATGTTGTGTTGGTTTCGTTTTTAATTCACCTGCTGAAGGAATATAAGGCATTAATGTGAGATGGACATAAACGACATTTTGTCTCGGTAGCTCATTGCGAAGCTGACGAATCGCTTCTAGAAAAGGCATTGCTTCAATATCACCAACCGTTCCACCTATCTCACATAAAACAAAATCAAATTCTTCATTTCCCATCGTAATGAATCTCTTAATTTCATCCGTAACATGAGGAATAACTTGGACTGTTGCCCCCAAATAATCACCACGCCGCTCTCGTTCAATGATATTGCGATAAATACGCCCTGTTGTAATACTATCTTGGCTATTTGCAGAACGCCCAGTAAAACGCTCATAATGACCAAGATCAAGATCCGTTTCTGCACCATCATCGGTCACAAATACTTCACCATGTTGATAAGGTGACATCGTACCTGGATCAACATTTAAATAAGGATCAAGTTTGCGAAGACGTACGCGATAACCACGAGCCTGTAATAACGCTGCTAACGCCGCCGCTGCGATGCCTTTTCCAAGGGAAGAAACCACACCACCAGTAATAAAAACATAACGTGCCATGGGCTTATGGTGATAAGCAATTTATAATGATTTTTCCAGCAAAAAATGCAAAAAGAAACAATTTTTCTTCTAAAATAAAAAAGGTGAAAAAATCACCTTTTTAAAAAGTCTATATTTTCTTAAAAAACTATTTTGTACTGTTATCCGGAACTGTGTTTTCAAGAACCTGTGGAACTGGACTTTCTGCTTCAGGATTTGTGGACTGTTTCTGTTCCTGCGGAGAATTCGAAGTGCCTCCTAGCTGTTCAAGAACAGAAGGGGAAGACTCATCATTTGATGATGGAACTGAGCCTGAGCCTTTATCGGTAGAATTCTGTTCTGAATTAACCGGTATACGCTTTAAGATATCAGAACTAGAATTTGATATATTACCCACCACGGTAAGTCCAATAGACACAACAAAAAAACAACAGGCTAAAATAGCAGTCAAACGTGTTAAAGGGTTTCGAGATCCACGAGTTTTCATCAACCCTGAGCTATTACTCACACCTAGCCCACCACCTTCTGAAGGTTGAATTAATATAACACCAACCAAAGTAATCACAATCAAAAAATGAATAACTATAAGTACTGTTTGCATAAACCCTGCTCTTCAAATAACTCTTTAATAGCTATTTACACATAAATAACGCACAATCCAAGGGGAAACTCAAATTTCTCTGCTATAGTTTACGACAAACATCGCAAATAGTTAAAAAATCAATCGCTTTTAAGCTTGCTCCACCTATCAAAGCACCATTAACATGAGCAATGCTTAAAAGTTCAAATGCATTGGATGGCTTTACGGATCCACCATAAAGCAAACGAATCTTATTGCCTTCATCACCAAAACGAGAGCGCACCTTATCACGAATGAAATGATGTACTTTTGCAATATCTTCTGGAGTCGCTGTATTGCCGGTGCCTATCGCCCAAACTGGTTCATAAGCGATAATGGTATTCTCTTCTGTTGCATCATCTGGTAAAGATTCTTCAAGCTGCTGCGTGAGAATATCCAGTACTTTATTATTCTTACGCTCCTCCAATGTTTCACCAATACACACAAGAGCCACAAGACCTGCTCGCCACGCAGCTTGTACTTTGGCACAGACAATCGCATCATTTTCTTGGTAAACTGTACGACGTTCTGAATGCCCAATAATAACATGACTTGCTCCCGCTTCTTTAAGCATAAAAGCTGAAATATCTCCAGTATAGGGACCATGATCATCAAAGTGACAATTTTGTCCTCCTAAAAGGAGATTTTCACCATTCAGCGTATTAGAAGCACGCGATAAAAGCGTTGCTGGAACACAAATAAGCGCCTCAAAAAGATGACCTAGATCAGAGCTAACGCCTGTAGCAATAGCACGCAACTCTCCAAGCGATTCACTCGTTCCATTCATTTTCCAATTTCCAGCAAGAAAAGGCCGAATATTTTGAGACATATTTTCACCTCAAGAGCTCTTACAATACATTGTTTATCTGTAGTTACCAAATTATAAAATGAAAGCAAGTCTTTAAAGCTTGCATCTTTCATCTCTTTATTGCAAATTCCATTACAGCTTTGATAATAACTCACATTAAAAATGGACTTGAACAATGCTTGACATCATAAGAAGTGCTACAAATTCTTGGATTTTTAGAATTTTCCTTGCTATTTTACTCTTATGCTTCATTCTTTTATGGGGGGTACCGCACTTACACAAAAAAAGTGAAAGAGATCTTATTACATCTGGAAAGTCCACAGTAACTGTCGATGATTATCGTCTTGCACTCGCCGATCAAAGCGCACGTTTAGCATATGCAGCTCATCTTGGACGAATGTTTACAGCAAATGAAATGCAGCAATACCAAATTCCTGCTTTTGTATTTAATCAATTACAACAAAATGTACTGCTTGATGAACAAGCACGTAAAATGAAAATAAGTCTTTCAAAAGATACAATAGCTCATACGATTGGTTCTGATAAGATGTTCCAGGTAAATGGCACTTTTGATAAAAACTTGTTTTATAACTATCTTCAGCATTTACGTATTAGTGAAAGTGCTTTTCTTAATTATTACACCAAACAAGAAAAGCGTAATCAGCTTATTGCTGCTTTACTTTCTGATATGAAGGCACCAAATCTCTTTTATAAAGCACTTGCTCTTTATCAAGAAGAAATGCGTATTGCTGATTATCTTGTTATTGATCTAAAAGAAAAGAAAACAATTGCTGATCCTGATTACGCAACATTACAAAAATGGTTTGAAACACATCAAAGTCAATTTCGTGCTCCAGAATACCGCACTGTCTCTTTGCTATCTATGGAACTTAATGATTTTGTAAAACCTCAAGATATCTCAACAGATGAGGCGAAAGCCTATTATACACAAAATGCTTCACGTTTTGTAACGCCTGAAAAGCGTACATTCGAAGAACTGCGATTCCCCTCACGCGAAGAAGCCGATAATGCAGCAAAAAAAATAGCTGATGGATTGAGTTTTGATGAACTGGTAAAAGCTGAAAAAAAGACTCTTAATGAAATAAAAAAAGGGCCTCTCGCAGAAAATGAACTTCCTAATCATCTGACATCTGAAATTTTTGAACTTCAACAAGGCCAAGTCAGTTCTGTGATAAATGACTTACAAGGACCTGTTATCATTCGCGTCACGCATATTGAACCCTCAAGCTCTCTTCCTTTTGAAAGTGTAGAAGAAAATATTCGCCAAACACTTGCCAAAAATCGTGCTACTGATGATATCCGTAACAATTATGCAGCCATTGAAAATGCTCGTTTTGAGGGTGCTTCTCTCAAAGAGTTAGCTGACCAATACAAGTTATCTTTGCGCACAATTACCATTGATAAAACAGGAAAAACGCTTGAAGGTGCAATACTCACGGATTTACCTCAAAAAGATATTTTACTGAATGCCATCTATCAATCAAACGAAGGAGTCGATCTTGATCCTCTCTCTTTTCAAAATGGTGGATATCTCTGGTACAAGGTCGATAAAATTATTCCTGCCCGTGATAAGACACTTGAAGAGGCTAAGCTAGATGTTCTTTCTCAATGGAAAAATGAGGAAATCCAACGTCTTCTTGATGAAAAAGCCCAAAATGCTCTCAAACAGCTCACGGAAGGAAAAAGTCTTGTTGCTCTTGCTCATACCCTTGGTGTTACAAAACAAACAACACCAACCCTCCGGCGTCAATACTCATCTGAAACCCTTGGCGTTGAAGGCATTAAAGCATTATTTTCCGCTCCCAAAGGTCATTATGGCATCATAAAAGGTCCGGTTGCAACAAACCGTATCATTTATCAAATAAAGACTGTAACCATGCCTAAAGATATCACGTCTCATACTCTTTCAACTGAAGTCCGCACCAATATAGATATGATGATAAGAGAAGATCTCAAGCTAGAAATGCTACAAGTTGCCAATAAAGAACATCCTTTGGAAATTAATAGCACAAATTATAATCAGATCTTTAACGCTCTCCAATAAAAAGATTTTACATAATTTAAAGAACTTATTTGATAAAGTTTCCGTCAGCTCTTCGTCTATAGTTGAAGAGGTAAGATAGATCTCTTGTTTGCATATCTTAGGATCAAACATTTGTATAATGATTCATTCTCTCGCAAATCAGTGCATGTATGGATTTGCGAGAAAATAGTCAATGGAATGTAGAGTCGTTTTTGCAACGCATTAAAAAACATTATTCATCCAAAGGTTGTAAAGGTTGTCGCCCATTAAGCTATAAATATCATCCCTATCGTCACTCATTTATAGCTCATCATATTACTACTCTTAATATCAGTCATAAGGAGCATATTTCTTCTTCCTTAAATGATTTCATTTACACACCAAACTTATAATATACAAAAAAACTATTTTTAAAATTCATTATAAAAATGGAGAAATCTTTTTCTATTCAAGACTCTCATTCAATATGAGAAAAAACGAATTATCATTATAAATCAATATATTCATAAATCATAACAGCCATCAATTATGATGTTATAATTTCTCAAAAATAAGAGTTTTTTATAGACTTATAGACTGCTAAGATAACTTCTCTCATAAAATAGAAATTTTATTTCATTTGCAAATGAGCTACAATCAATACATTCAGAGTACTTAAAAGTTCTTCATCAAACAAACCAATGTATTAAGATTTATCTCATGTTTTTCTTTATCTGCATCTCACCCATCCAATACACTGAATAAAACATATTACTGATGAAGAAATACACTGTATTTTCAAGATCATAAAATTTCTTATTCTTTTGCGTTCATAACAACCAAAACATCAACATTTTTTATAACAAAAAAATGGTTTGGAATCACAATGGCTCCTTTTATCTTCATATGAGAAAATCAGTCTCCATGTTACGCATTCCAACGTAGTAATATTCTTTTACAGTATCTTTGGAAAATTGCCGCTTATTGCTGCCCTTGTTATCAACCAATAGCGATATATCAATGGCAAAGTTGCACTCTCTTGAAAAATTGCTGCCCCCAGCTGTATAGCTTTTTGAAGAGAAGCCGGTACAATGACCAATGGAAGAAAAGCTGGCTTAAGAATTCTAGGTAAAGTACAAGAATACTCGTAAAATTGGGTATAATGATCGCGTGATAATGCTACCATAGCTTCAACAATACGACCCTTTTGTTGATCACTGAGACGATGAGATTCCAAATCTTCCCTATTCACTCCTACAGCCTTTAATATATCAGTAGGTAAATAATATTGATATCGTGATTGCATGAATGATAAAAGACGCAATACACCGCTTAATCCTTGAGAAATCCCTCCATGTTCATAGATATCTGTAAACTCTTGTGCAGTTTCAGGATCTAATATCTGACAAGAAAGCTGTAAAATTATGCCTGCTGTCTCACCACAATAATGCTCTAGATCATGAAGTGTTTCTATTGGATTGTGATAAAGATCTAAAATTTGCGCATCACAATAACGTAAAAAAGCTGTCTTAGGTAAATTAAAAAGAGTCATTGCTTTTAATAAATCATTCAAAATCGGATTGTTTCCACTCGTTTGCATTTCACCATGAGCAATAGTATCATACCACCAACGTAACCGTATTTCTCCTATGAGTGGATCATGTACACTTTCGCGAATACGAGAAATTTCAGCATTAAATACATAAAGAGCAGCCAATGCTTGGCGCTTTTTTTTAGGTGCAAATAAAACTGATATATAGCGATCACGATCTATGGTACGTAAAATATCAAGACAATAAGGAAGAGAGCCTATCATTCTATGAACCTATTAACGTCCCTTTTTTAGCAATTAAATTAATATCCTCTTTTTATTCATATTAAAAAATGAAGGATAAGCAAATACAGTTCAGAAAATAAGATTTTTAAATGTGTCTCTTAACTGTATTGTGAATTAAAGTTTCTTTTCTAGTCACTTTTCGTTTTAGAAAGAAAAAAATTAAATAAATAATTTTTCTGATAAAACTTATCTTATAGGACTTCAAGTTTTCATTTGCAGTAAAAAAGCTAAAAAACAATCGTAACATGCATAGTAAAACTTGAACAACAAACAACGAAAAACACTTTTTCAGTGGATAGATGACAATGTTATTTTATAAAAAATGCACTGATCACAAAAACTTCATCAAATCATTGACCTCCTCCCCATCCTAAAAGACAAAGGTTCTTACCAACACTAATTTGTAAAAAGTCCAATTGCTCTCGGTGAGTTTCTGTTACTATCAATACATTGATTTATAATCATAATTTGTTGTTTTGTATGTTAAATTAGAATCCCAAATATCGTAGATATGCTTTCATTTCAAACCAATTCCATGTTAAATTAATAAAAACCATTCCCTTGCACGTCCCAAGAGTAACTGGCTTGTAGGTAACAACTGTATAAGAAAGAATTAAAAATGCCTCTTATGAACTGTCTCAAGTGCCAAGAGTTGATCACTCATGTGATTCATTAGGAACGACGAGCAAGCTTTGTCCTAAATACTTGCCGCTGTATTTAAAAACACTTTTGTATTTAAAAACACTTTAATATGTTAAGTTATGTATATTCTATACCCTTATATCACCGCCTTAAACGACGGTACTTTACGGCGCAGAAAAATAATCGCACAAGTCTTTCATACTAGACGAGAGCATTTGTTTTATTAAACAATACTCTATTCTACCGCAAATAATAACGCCGCAACAGCGCGATCTTCAGCCAATAAAACATTAAATGTACGCACCGCCGCTCCCGTACTCATTGTATCTGATGAAATACGTTTTTCCCCTAAAAGCACCCGTAACTCTTCAGGTAATCGTAATAATTCAATTCCAGTACCTATTAATAAAACTTCGATTTCAGAAGCTTCTTCTAAAATACGAGATATATCCCCTTGAGTGGGAATAGGCCCTGCCATGTCAATGCCATAAATACCTGATGGTACACAAATAATAGAACCTCTATGAGACATATCAGCAAAACGAAACCCACCATTTCCATAAGCATCAATAGGTGCGCGACTTGGAAAATGTGCTTCACGAATTTGAATTGCATCGAACATGAATAAGCACCTTTTATTTTTGAATAATCCAATTGTCTTTGCTACTTCGCTACTTCTCACCATAAAAATTAAAGTAAGGCTGATATAAACATTGATATGTTAACCATAACCTAGTACTGAAGTGAAAATTTTTATATAATACCCTAATCTTCTCATACAACAAATATAGGAAAATTTGGTAATAAATCGCGATAAATTGCTATACCTGCTTCAATAAATCTATCTTTTAAAAAGTTTCCTCAGCTTATTTACTCACAAATTTCTTTTTATAAAAACAATGATCTTATTTAAAAAACAGAAAAAAATTGCGTAATATTCTATAAATAAAGCAACTATTTTAATAATCTAAAGAAAACCAAAACTCCATTTTCTGTAGCCACTATAAAGCCCCTTTTCCAATGATATTGCCTTGATCTTGCCAAGCTTTTTACAAAAATGCTTAAAAAATGTAATAAACTGCTATTACACCTTAAGATGCATTTTCCTTTGATATAGCTTTTTTCTCTTTAGAGATACTCATATCTTCTTTTGTTGTCGTTTTAGATTTAGACTTTTGTGGTGTTTTTGCTTTAGCATTAAGTTTTGATTTTTTTTCTGCAATCGGCTCACCTTTAACGCGCACATCAGCTAATGTTGAGCGAATAACACGAATATTCATACTCTCACCAATTTCAACCTCTAATTCACCACTCTCGTCGTGAACCTTCGTAACCTTGCCGATAATACCACCACCCGTTATAACTGTATCACCACGACGTACTGCATTAAGCATTTCTTGGCGTTTTTTCATTTGGGCACGCTGTGGACGAATCATAAAAAAATACATAATTGCAAAAATTAAAATGAATGGGACAGCGTTAGCAAATGAAATTCCACCGGAAACATCGCCTGCAACTTGAGCATAAGCGTTCGTCATAAACATTTTTATCTCCTATAGTTAAACCTCAGGTATTTCCCACTCTATTAAAATGAAATTCCGATACAGAAAAAATTCCTAAAGAATTTATCATAAAAAGCAATAACTACATAATCTAATCACAGCTTTACAAAAATACAATAAATCCTTAAGAGGCAGAATACCAAAATATAATGAGAAAAATCTTAAAAAATAGATTCACTTTCCCCTATTGTATATCCTACAATATAAATCTTTTCACTAACTCAATAAATTATACAAGATAATTTTTCTAATGAACAAACTTTAATTTATATAGATAATTTATCGTTTTTGATATCGAACGACAGATCTAAATACAATAAAACGCTCTTATTTCAAACCTTCTGAATTAATCAAAACGATTTTCTTGCACGTCACACATATGAAATGAGCCTGTAGATAAAAACTTTTTAAGAAAGGCGTGAAATTTTTTTTCATGCTTCTCTCAAATGCAAGAGCAATTGGAACACTCAAAGCTGACAAATAGTATGATACTATTTCTTACACTTTCATAAATACAAAGATGGTAATATCTAACGCCCCCCACGAACTACTCTCCTGAAACCAATGATTTTTTGCTGCAATGTTATTGATTTAAGAAAATCAATTGTTTTTCATGAATTTTCTATAAACTGTAAGACTATTCAAATGTAAAAGTCATCAATAAATTAGTTTTCTAAATATTTAAGGGGATCAACAGGTAATGAATTCTTACGCATCTCAAAATAGACACGTGGCGTTTTAACATTTCCTGAAACACCAGATTTAGCAATCTCATCACCGCGCCTTATCCTTTGTCCTTTGTTAACAACAAGCTTACTATTACATCCATAAATAGTGATAATATCATTTTCATGTCGAATCATCACAACATTACCAAGCTCTTTTAATCCATCTCCCGCGTAAATAACCACACCATTTTCTGCCGCCTTTACCGAAGACCCTTCAGGCACTGCAATATCTATTCCTCGATTCATTACTGTTCCCTTTTTTTGACCGAACTGGCTTAATAAACGCCCTCGTACTGGCCAACGCATCTTAGAAATTCCTGTGGCTTGCGGAGTCGTCATATTATCTGTATTCGTAACAGTACTTGACAAACCAGTCTCATGTTTCAATTGCGTCATCTGTTTAGAAAAATTTTTCTCAGAACTTGATTTGTTCATCTTTGCAGAGGGTGGCGTTGTTACAGGAGCTTTATATATAGGAGAGGACTTCTTGTTTTTTATAGAGGACATCACTTGAGATTGGGATGTAGATTCTGTAGTTGACACTGCCCAATCGTTATTATTGTGTGCATTTGAAGCTGATAATGTACGCCTGCTTGGAACAACCAGTACCTGACCGATATAAATGGAATTGCTGTTTATACCATTTGCTAATTTTAATGCCTCAACACTAACCCCTACTTGTCGTGCAATACTGAGCAGTGTATCTCCACTCTGGACAATATAAGAATTCCGCCGAAAAATAGGAGATTTATCCATTTGTGAACGAGAAAGTGTTCCAAGATTACGTGGAGGGGAGCCCATAACGCGACCATCAGAAGAAGTTATCCTATCTTGATGTGGAAAATTATAGGGAGAATTGTCATCTCCCCACGAATCATCACCTGATTCCACAGGTGGCAATTCAGTGCTTTGTATCATACCACTACCGTATGATAGCATTCGCGGATCTGTATACATAGTGCTTGATATATTTGATTGAGATGATACCGTACGATGAGAGAACGTATTGGAAAAACGCTGTGTACCAGAACTACAACCAGCAACAATAGTTACCACCGCTAACAAAGTTATTCTCTGAAAATTATGCTGGAAAATATTATCCAAAGCTTTTAGATACATCGTTTTGCTCACTCATCAATAATCAACTCACTCCATTAAAGCTTTTTTAAATTACCGAAGAGTTAAAATGAGATGTTTTATTCATAAATATCTTTATATAAGATCAAAATGAATTTAACGTAGACAATTTGCAGAAACTTCTTAGCTTTTAAAAATTAAAGTATCTCCGCAATGCCTTTAATAAAAGGTTGGTAACGCACTTGGAACAGTTCTAAACACTCAAATCGACTACCAATTTTTGTATAGCGCGTCACCGTTTGTACCCCTTCGTCAGGTCCTATCGCCTGAATGAGAATTCCATTTTCAGCTAAAAGTTCTAAAAATTCCTTTGGTTCATCAAAACGTGATGGCCAAATAAGAATGCGATCAAATGATCCTAAGCCTGTCACACTATGACTTCCATCAATCTGCCTTATAACAATATTTTCAATTCCTAAAGTTTGAAATTTTTGGCGTGCTAAATCAACAAGCGTTTTATAACGATCAATCGTTGTCACGCGGTCACTCAGACATGCCATAAGAGCAGTACAAAAACCAGATCCTGTACCAATTTCTAAGACACGATGCCTTTTTTTCAACGATAATGCCGAAAGAATTAAGAGTTGTTCTTCCAAACGTTCCATATATTCACCACACTCAAGGGGAATAACTTTATTATCATAAGCACTATTGAACCAAGGAGCAGCAACAAACTGTTGACGCGGAATTTTCTCTAATGCCGAAAAAAATCGCACGTCATCAATGCCTTTGCTACGCATTTTCAGTACAAGAGCGGCTAACTCCTCACGAAATTGTAAAATACCCTTTTGCCCCATAGTATCATTCAATCTCCAATGGAGGTACACTTTTATCATACTGACAAACTGCTTCTTTTAAAATGGCAAAAACTTGCGTCTGTGTATCATCACCTCTTGGCAATAAACGCATATTGTCTCTCCTTTCGTAAAATTAAGCAGTAATACAGCGCATGCCTCCCATATAAGGTTGTAAAACATCTGGAATAATAATTGATCCATCAGCCTGTTGATAATTTTCAAGTACGGCAATAAGACAACGTCCAACAGCCGTACCAGAACCATTAAGGCTATGAACAAAATGCAATTTTTTATCGCCTTCTTTACGATAGCGCGCATTCATACGGCGACCTTGAAAATCTCCACAAACTGAACAGCTAGAAATTTCACGATAACATTCTTGACCAGGAAGCCAAACCTCGATGTCATAGGTTTTACGCGCTGCAAACCCCATATCACCCGTAGAAAGAACCACTGTGCGAAAAGGCAAACCAAGCCGTTTTAATATATCTTCTGCACATTCCGTCATACGTTCTAATTCAATTAAAGACTGCTCTTCACTGGTAATCGAGACCATTTCAACTTTCCAAAATTGATGCTGACGCAACATACCGCGCGTATCACGACCGGCTGCTCCCGCCTCTGAACGAAAACAGGGAGATAAAGAAGAAAATCGCAGTGGTAAATCTGATATTTCAAGAATTTCATCGTTGACCAAATTGGTTAATGGCACTTCTGCTGTGGAAATAAGCCATCGACCATCTGTTGTACGAAAAAGGTCTTCAGCAAATTTCGGTAATTGTGCTGCTCCGTAAACAATTTCATCACGAACAAGAAGAGGTATTGAGACTTCTGTGTAACCATTCTCATTGACATGCACATCGAGCATAAACTGGCCTAATGCTCGTTCTAGCCGTGCTAATGCCCCTGAAAGTACTGTAAAACGTGTTCCAGACAAACGACTAGCTCGTTCAAAATTCATCTGCTTGAGATCTTGACCAAGATCAAAATGTTCCTTTGGTGTAAAATTAAATGTTGGAGGTGTACCAAAATGTCGAATGACGACATTATCACTTTCATCTTTACCTTCTGGAACATCATCTAATGGAATATTTGGAAGTGCTGAAAGAATTTTCTCAAGACTCTCCGTCAGCTGTTTTTCTTCCACTGTTGCAGAGGAAAGAAAAGCTTTAATCTCTTCAACTTCAGCTCTAAGACGTTCAGCCATTTGCTGATCCGATACCGCTAAAGCCTGTCCTATTTCCTTTGAAACAGCATTGCGACGTTCCTGCGCCAATTGCACCTTAGCAATATGCGACCGACGTGCAAGATCAAGTTGTATTAACCTTTCAGCTTGTGGCTCAAGACCTCTACTTACGAGTGCTTTATCTAATTTCTCAGGATTGTCACGAATCCACTTAATATCAAGCATAAAAATTCCTCATTTATATTGTTTTTATTCATTCCTTATCGCATAAGATTATACACTTTTCTTAAGCGGATTTTCTTCTCTTTTCTATACTGTAAGCAATTAAAATTGAAATCTCGTAAAGTGCTATCGTTGGTAAAGCCACTGCAAACATCGTAAAAAAATCCGACGGCGTTATGATTGCCGCAATAATAAAAGAGAGCAAAATAGCCCATTTTCGTTTAGACGCCAAATCATAAGACGTTAAAAATCCAATTTTTGTTAAAAGACTGATGACAAGAGGTAATTGAAAAATCAAACCAAAAATTAGGATAAACGATGTCATAAAGCCCAAATAATCAGAAATACGCACTATAAACTCTATTTTTAAATGAACATCTGGAAGAAATTGTTGAGAAAGGCTAAACCATAGTATTATTGGCGCTAATAGACCATAAACAAACGCTCCCCCAATACAAAATAAAATAGGCCCCCCAATGAGAAATGGTAAAAAAGCCATCCGCTCATTTTTATAAAGCCCTGGTGCAATAAAACTATAAAACTGAAAAGCCGTATAGGGAAAAGATAAAATAATTCCCCCAAAAGCAGAAAGCTTCATCTTCGTTAAAAAAGTTTCCCATACTTGCGTTGATTGCAAACGAATACCCTCAGGATTACCCCCTGCTATTTTCATTGCCCACTGATATGGCCATAGTAAAAAATTTAAGATATAATCTTTAACAAGAAAACACATCATAAAAGCGATCATAAATGCAACCAAGGCAGCAATAATTCGCTGACGAAGTTCAATTAAATGTTCTAAAAGTGGTGCCATATGGGCATCAACTTCATCTTTCTTAACATTCATGACATATCTTCTTTATCTTTAGAAGCAATAGATACTGTCGTATCTTTATTGGTTACGTTTTGATCGCATTCCAAAATTTCTTTATCTTTTTTTGATTTATGGTGTGTTGCCTTAACATCCAAATTATCGTGGATATCTTCTAATGTATTTTGAATGGGATCAAAAGTCTCTGTCAACTTCTTACTTGAATCGCTAATATTCGAACATGTTTTTTGCAAAGCATCGAGCTCGATTTGTCTTATTGCATCATCAAACTGATGACGCAATTCATTTGCTGTTGAACACATACGCGCTCTTACCTTTGCTACTGTTTTTAATATTTTAGGTAAATCTTTCGGTCCAACGACAATGATGAGAACAAGTAAGATTACGATAAACTCTGGTCCGTCAATCCCAAACATCTCTTAATTCGACTTTCTCATCAAAAAATAATGCACAATGATGATTGCGTTTTTGTTACTGTTTTTTAGCAACAGATGTTTTGCTTTTTTTAGAAGCAGAAGAAACCTTTCTGCGCGCTGTTGCATGTTTTACCGATAACGGCTGAGATTGTTGAGATTCTACATCAATTATTTGGGAAGTAGGAGCCATTTCAACTTTATCCTCAATGCTGTCATCTTCTTCCTTCATATTTTTTTTGAAGGCTTTAATTCCCTTAGCAACATCGCCCATTAATTCAGAAATTTTACCGCGACCGAAAAGCACAAAGATAATCAATAAAATTATAATTAAATGCGTTGGTGAAAAAATATTACCCATTACTCTCTCTAACTTATGCTTTTAAATTTGATTTCATTTATTCATGCTTCCTCTGAAGAATGTATCAAAATAATATCTTACTTGTATATTTTCTTCTTAACTTAAAAACAATTACACGCTTTTATTGCAAAAGAACTTTTTATCCTCTCATCCCTTTTTAGCGTACTATAACACAAACCATTCAACAATGATAAACCGCCTCATACAAAATTCAAAACACTTAAAAACTTTTCTAAAATAACTTCATCTGATCTCCTAGGTTACTCATCTTCCTGTAAATACTATAGCTAATGTCTCTCCTTTTACACAATGTTTTACGTATCATTACAAATATTTCCGTCAAATTATCCTTTACTGATAAAGATCATAACATGCTGTAAAATACCTTACGTATTCAATTAAAAAATTCAGAAAGAAAAATCTCTAAAAAACTTTCTTAACACATCATCAGTCTCTTCAAAAACTATCATCTTACGCACAACATTTATTCTTTGTTGGGGTAGGAATTTTATCATTCATTATTCTATGTACAATACGAAATATGAGCCATCATCGCGTTCAGTTAAATATCTGGCGTGTAAGTAAAAACTATTAGCGGAAAGAGTAAAAATGCACTTTATGAACCAACTCAAGTACCAAGAGGTATGGCAATACTGCTAAAAAATAAAAAGGTACCAGCTTGCGCCTTTATTCAGAAAATACCTCCATATAACCAGCTCTCTAAGCCACTGTATGCTCTAACTATTACAAGTCTCCGGATTCTGGGCATGCGTTCTCATAATATCATGTGTTTAACCTATCTCAGTATTGAAAACAGAATGGGCATGAATAGAAAATTACATTCAATCAAAAGCATGGTATCGAAGCATAATCCATATAAAAAGAATTTCTTATCCTAGCCTTTTTTATAAGATTACCTCATAAAGCCGCTCGATAATATAGTGTTAGAGATAGATAAACCTATTTACTTTAGTTTAAAATTCCTCATTTTGATTGAGATCGCTTGCAGAGCACATATCAATTTTCAAAAGTTTTATTTTAGCATCATACACAATAACCTAGCTATTTAGCGTGTATAATGTAAAGCTTTGGCTCTGCTTAAAGCAATGAGATTCATTCACACTTTTACAAAAATCTATCACTATAACACCAGCACTTTATTGCTCTATCCATAATTTTACGCTCGCTAAAAAAACTTATAAATGTAACAATATTTTTATCAAGCATTTGAAATTCTTTAATCTTTAAACAAGAAAATTTATGAATGAATTTGAAAGATACCCTTCAATTTTTCAACAAACTTCACTAATATTCTCGTTAATTGAGTGTTTTTTATAGTCTTCCTGGAAGAGTCCGCGATCATAAAGAAAAATCTCTTACAACATAAATATCTCTATTGAAATGTTTGATCTCTTCTTGTCTATCTTTCATATAAAAAATTTAAAATTTTAACGATTAATCTCATAATATAAAAATAGCCTTGTGAATAAATGCTCCGATGACATTAATATTTTTTCTGTAGTGTATAATGTGGGAGTGAGGGTATTGTTTGATTTCTATAAGAATATTTTTATGGATATCAATTCTATTATTCTATGCTAATAATCCGGTACAGTTATACATATGATAGAGTTTACTCCATGAATTATCGGCATATTTATCATGCTGGCAATTTTGCTGATGTTTTTAAACACATTATTGTCACTCGCATTGTAGAATATCTCAAACGCAAAGAAAAAGCTTTTCGCGTTATAGATACGCATGCTGGAATCGGTATTTATGACCTTTCTTCTTTAGAAGCATATAAAACAGGAGAGTGGCGCGAAGGTGTCCAACGACTTTTTTCAACTCCTATCCCAGAAGATTTAAGAACACTCCTTTGTCCATGGTGTGATATCATTGATGCCCTCAATAAAGGGGAAAAAGAAATTGTATTTTATCCTGGATCTCCTGTTCTTATTCGTCAATTATTACGGAAACAAGATCGCCTCACCGCAATAGAATTGCACAATGAAGATTATCATATTTTAGCAAAAAACTTTGCAGGAGATTATCAGACAAAAGTTCTGCATTTAGATGGTTGGCTTTCCTTAAATGCTCATGTACCACCAAAAGAAAAACGTGGGTTTATCCTTGTTGACCCTCCCTTTGAAAAAACTGGAGAGTTTTCCCGCCTTATTGATGGATTAACGAAAGCCTATCGTCGCTTTTCTGGAGGAATCTACGCTTTATGGTATCCTGTTAAATATGACAAAGAAATTGAAAGTTTTCTTCACGCGCTTTATCAAACCGGAATTCCTAAGATTCTACAGCTTGAAATGCGTATCCGAAAAAGTTCAAGTCCACCGACAATGAATGGAAGTGGTATGATTATTATTAACCCTCCCTACCTTTTGGAAGAAGAAATGAAAAAACTCAGCCCCTTTCTTATCAACCGTCTGGGACAAGATGAAAATGCCCAAATAACGCATAAGTGGCTTCAAAAAGAACATCTATTATGTTAGACTTTTCTCTATATTTTTTCTAAATCAAATATCATGTTGTAAAATACAAAGGCATTAAATGATAAAGTTCTTTGATTCTTTGGATAAAACCAACATATTATAATGGTAAGCTAATAACGATCAGCGTGAATTAATTTTTTTCCTTTTAGAAAGTCTATCCTCTTAATCATCATGGATTTCCTATTCAATCATTTTAATGGATAAATTAGGCAAATTCATAAAGCTGTCTTAGAATAACAACTCTCATATTTTTTATGAAAGATCGGCTCTCTAAAATCATACTCTTATGCTATAAGATATTATTTATAGAAAAAAATTATAAAGACATAAATAATCATTATTTAATAAAAAAGAATATTTCATATATTAAACGAACAACATATTTGTAATAAACGGAATGGTCCTGAAAAGTAATACAAATTGTCCGCAAAATGAACGGGAAAAACTTTCTTTTCTCTCTAATATTACATGGCATAATGCTAATCAAAGCTATGAGAAAAATCAATTCCAAGGTATCAAGTTCATACAAGAGTTTGTTAGACACCTTCCGCATAAGCCAGGGGTTTACCGGATGATTGGTGAAAATGGTGATATTCTCTATGTTGGAAAAGCTCGTAATCTCAAAAAACGTGTTTCAAACTATACACGTGAACAAGGACACAATAATCGTATTACCCGCATGATTCGTGCAACATATCATATGGAATTTATCGTCACCCATACAGAAACAGAAGCACTCCTTTTAGAAGCCAATCTCATCAAAAGATTGCATCCACATTTTAATGTACTCCTACGTGATGATAAAAGTTTTCCTTATATTATGATTACAGATGATCATCGAGTGCCTGCACTTTACAAACATCGTGGTGCTCGAATACGAAAAGCTCACTATTTTGGTCCTTTTGCTTCTGCTGGTGCAGTGACACAAACAGTTCATGTTTTACAACGCGTCTTTTTATTACGAACCTGTACTGATTCAGTTTTTGAAAACCGTACACGCCCCTGCTTGCTTTATCAAATTAAGCGATGTTCTGCACCTTGTACTCATGAAATTAGTGACAGTGATTATAAAGAACTGGTGAAAGGAGCAAAAGCGTTCCTTTCGGGAAAAGATCAATCTATTAAAAGCGATATGGTTCAAGCTATGCATAAAGCCGCTGAAAATCTCGATTTTGAACAAGCAGCTTCCTATCGTGACCGCTTATCAGCCCTTTCTCACATACAAAGCCATCAAGGTATTAATCCTCAAACGATAAAAGAAGCGGATGTATTTGCAATTGCGCAAAAAGAAGGAATGACCTGTATTCAAGTGTTCTTTTTTCGCATGGGGCAAAATTGGGGAAACCGTGCCTATTTTCCTAAAGCAGATCCCTCTTTTTCCCGCACTGAAATTTTAGCGAGTTTTCTTGCCCAATTTTACGATGATAAACCACTTCCTAAAAGCATCCTTTTATCTGAAGAAATTGAAGAAAAGACACTTCTTACAGAGGCATTTAGTCTCAAAGCAAATCACAAAGTGTCCCTCTCTTTACCTAAACAAGGTGAACGAAAAACTCTTGTTAATCGTGCCTATCTCAATGCTCATGAAGCACTTGAACATAAGCTTTCTGAAACAGCCACCCATACAAAATTGCTTCAAGGTCTTGCTAAAACATTCCAACTACCTGTTCCTCCACGCCGGATAGAAGTCTATGACAATTCTCATATCATGGGAACAAATGCTGTAGGGGCTATGATTGTTGCTGGTCAAATGGGATTTATTAAAAATCAATATCGAAAATTCAACATTCGCTCAACAGATATCACGCCTGGCGATGATTTTGGCATGATGAAAGAAGTGATTAAACGAAGATTTTCACGCCTTATCAAAGAGTATGATCTGCCAAATAGAAGTCATGACATAAAAGATGATGATCTTTTTCCCATTTGGCCTGACCTTATCTTAATCGATGGTGGTGAAGGACAAATCAACAGCGTACATGCAATACTTGCTGAATTACAATTAAATGATCTCTTCACAGTTGTTGGAATCGCCAAAGGTGTTGACCGTCATGCGGGACGTGAACGATTTTTTATAAAAGGTATCCCCCCCTTTACACTTCCTCCACGTGATCCTATCCTCTATTTTTTGCAACGTCTGCGTGATGAAGCACACCGTTTTGCGATTGGAACTCATAGGATAAAACGAAAAAAAGCAACATTCAAAAACCCACTTGATGAAATCGAAAATATCGGTCCGACAAGAAAGCGTGCATTGCTTCATCATTTTGGAAGTGCCAAAGCTGTTGCTAGTGCCTCATTTGAAGATTTAAAAAAAGTTACGGGAATTTCTATGACAATTGCACAAAAAATTCATAACCATTTTCATGAAAAATAGGCTTGTTTCATAACCTTCGACTTGTTACGTTAAGGAAATATATTCTCTTTCACAAGAATTAAAAATGGCTCCATGAAAAATCATACTTTTTCTTTTCCAAATATTTTAACTTATGCACGAATTGTTGCAGTCCCAATGGTTGTTGCATGCTTTTTTTTAGAAGGGCGACTACAATCAAGTGATATCACTCGCTGGATTGCTGTTTCCATTTTTATCGTTGCATCCATTACTGACTTTCTTGACGGTTACCTTGCTCGTATTTGGGAACAAACATCCAATATTGGTCGCATGTTAGATCCAATTGCCGATAAACTTCTCGTCTCTGCTTGTTTGCTCTTGCTTGCCGCAGACAGTACCATCGCTGGGTGGACACTATGGGCAGCTATTATCATTCTTTGCAGAGAAATTCTTGTATCAGGATTACGTGAATATTTGGCTGAGTTAAAAGTTAGTGTTCCTGTCTCTCGTCTTGCAAAATGGAAAACTTTTGTACAAATGATCGCTATTGTATTTCTTTTAGCTGGACCAGCCGGTAATAAAATTTTCCCTTACACAGTAGAGTTTGGCATTACTATGCTGTGGATTTCTGCCCTCCTTACATTGTGGACAGGGTGGGATTATTTTCGTGCAGGTTTAAAACACGTTATCCTATGAAGAGTATGGAGATTTATAATGATAATTTATCTTTTTGTACTTAAATAAGAGATAAGAATAGCATAAGATTGATTTATTTTTATTAATGATAAATCAATCAAGCACTTTTTTGCACATTACAAGTAAGGGTGGTATATAGATGAAAGCTCTTCAAAAAAGAGTAAATGGGCTTTATATTTTCGTAAAAGCAGCTGTAATATTAAAAGCTAAAAAACAATTAATGCTCCATATGCTTTCAAAAAAGTCTATAATCTTATAAGCAAAAAACCGAAATATAGTGTTTCGGATTTTTGCTTCTTATATACGCTTTATTATTATAAACGCTTTATTAACCAACAATTTCTATCTCAGAAAACCAAAAGGCGATTTCTGTTTTTGCCGTTTCAGCACTATCGGATCCATGGACAGAATTTTCGCCAATCGATAAAGCATGAACCTTACGAATTGTCCCTTCTTCTGCATCACTAGGATTCGTAGCCCCCATTACTTCACGGTTTTTAGCTATTGCATTTTCGCCTTCCAAAACTTGTACAACGGTTGGACCAGAAGACATGAATTCAACCAATTCACTAAAAAAAGGGCGTTCTTTATGAATAGCATAAAATTTTTCAGCCTCACGTTTGCTCATCCAAACACGTTTAGACGCAATAACACGTAGCTCCGCATCCTCAAGCATTTTAGTAATTGCGCCAGTCAAATTACGACGGGTTGCATCTGGTTTAATCATCGAAAAAGTACGCTCTAAAGCCATTTACTCACCTTTATTTCATTATAACATTCTCTGACTGTTTCTATAGCGGGCAAGGAGCCCTTTGCCAAGTGACTCTGCAAAAATCTACACAAATTCTCAAAATATAGAATGAATTATAAAGAAAACTTTAATAAAAATACCTGCAATCGCTCATCCCATCATAAAGATGCGCTACCGACTCTCAATAAATATTGAACCTTCTTTCATAATCTTAAATGCTTCCCATCAAAATTATCATTTAAGCAATAAAAAGTCATAAGAAAAAACTCACATGCAAAAAATATATCTTTTTGAAAGCCTTCTTCTTTAAAGAGGACGAACCTAGACACTTGGTTTGAAAATCCTTCTACACACATTGAGATCAATTAAAAATAACCATATATTTAGAAACTATAGCGTACACCTATAATTCCCTTAAGGGACTGTTTTGTTTTACGCCCTTTAATATAATGGGCCTCACCATATAACTTTAACTTCTCACTCACTAAACTGCTTAA
>NZ_JBHIOD010000015.1:354-5116 GCF_042195355.1 Bartonella sp. CL266QHHD | reverse complement strand
GATGTGAATTCCATAAGTATTTTGTTCATCATCATATTCAAGGCTGGTTCCATCAGGGTATATCGTTCGGTGAATGCTGCCTTTATCGGCTGCTTGATTAGCATCGGTATGAAGTGAACCAACAATCACCCCTTGTGATAAATCCCCTGATGACGAGATAACAATCACTTGCTCTCCGATATCACGCCCTTCATACGAGCGTGTTTTACCGGCGCGGGCTTGGGTATCTGGAATCCAGTCACTGACAAGATTGCCACTTTTTACCCGATAGCGTGCGTTTTTATGGTCGACATGGCTAATCTTCCCCACCACAACCATATTGGCCACACGTCTCTTTAGATCTGTGATCTCTTTATCGCGCCGCTCTAACATGTCCACCTTCAATTTTATGGTATTTATCTTTATTTCTCACGCCTGTTTCTGGTTCAAAGCTTAAGAAAGGTTCAACGAGTCTTGCTGTTACACTGCCTTCTTCTTCATCCATGTTGGGGATATTTGTCACATAAATGACTTCAAAGGTTAGAATCGCACCATGGAGCGCTAGGGCGCCATTATCACCAAAGGCAAAAGCAATATTTTGCAGGCGGCATGTCTCAACTGTGTTGTTGAGATTGGGATTAGCGTAGAAAACCTCCTCAACTTCCCATGCTAATTGGTCAACAAAGCGTGCACCATCTTCACATGTTGCATAGCATTCAACATCTACTGTTAAAACACGCCGCCTTATTCCATAATCTTGCCCATCTTTAATCGTTTCACTTTGTGTGAAAATGTTAATTGCAGGCGTGTTCTCAGGGGAGAAGTTGAAATCACGCATATTGAAAACATTGTCACCAGCTGCCGTCTTTGCTGCTTTAATCAAAGCAACAAAGCTTTCCCTTATCGTCTCTCTCGGATGCATGAGTGTTCCTGTCCAATTAAGTGTATAAAATGATTGACTAGGATTAATAATGATACTATTATTGGTTATGAACAATAAAGTTGAAAAAATAATCAGCTTGATGAAAGCATCACCAAAGAACATTAAGTTTTCAGATTTGTTGGCTGTATGTGTCTATTTCTTTGGAGAACCGCGGAACAATGGTACAAGCCACTTTGTTTTTAAAACACCGTGGCTTGGTGATCCTCGTGTGAATATTCAAAAAGATTCTGGTAACAAAGCAAAAGCTTATCAAGTCAAACAAGTCTTACAAGCGATAGAAAGGATGAAACATGAACAATAATCATTATACATATCGTGTTTTGTGGTCGCAAGAAGATGAGGAATATGTCGGATTGTGTGCAGAATTCCCATCCCTTTCATGGTTAGATGCTCAAGCAGAGAAAGCTTTAAAAGGCATTATGGACCTTGTTTCAGAAGTTGTTGAGGACATGCAACATAATGGAGAAGAAGTTCCTGTGCCTTTGTCACATGGTAAATACAGTGGTAAGTTTCAATTAAGAATCCCACCAGAACTCCATAGAAAACTTGCAATACAAGCTGCTGAAAATGGTGTAAGTCTAAACAGATACATTTCTTCTAAACTTTGAATCTTTTAAAATTCTATACACATCAAAAGAAATTTAATTTTTATGAAAACCTCTAAATTAAAACAAATGCCTGTTTTTAAGACGGATGAAGAAGCAGAAAACTTTGTTGATACTGCCGATCTTACGGATTATGATTTAACTGGTTTTAAACCCGTTCATTTTGAGTTCTTACCTAAAGAAGCCTCTTGACCACTCCCCATTTTAAGAACAGGGAGGGGAGTTGTGTTTTTAAGTTAAGCAGCTTTTACAACAGGACTTTCCAAAGTAGGAGCATAAGCTTGCAATAACGGATTCATGCTATGCGGTAGTTCTGAAGTTCCAAAACCTGTAAGAACTGCTAGAATCTTTGTAATATTCGGCACTTCATCTTGAAGTTTTACAATCAAAGCTTTTTCTACCACCCCCATGATGTCAACCAGAGCACTACAATTTTTATCATCTACATATTCACAATTGACAAACTGAAACAACGTTATCCACAAATCGCATAAGAAGTTAGTATCTACCTTCATTGCACACCCCCAAAGATTTGTTCTCTCAAACATGCCAATCCTCTAGATGTGATTTTCGTTGAAGGCAGCACCTTTTCTGTTCCATCCGGTCTTTGAATGGTAATAGCAGGGCAATCCATGAATCCTTTCTTGATCTTATCCTGATAAGGTAACAATGGCGCCCCTGGAGCACGTCGATACACCCAATCATTTTGTCGCAAGTAATCCGTTAAATCCTTAGGTCGTACTTCCAACATCTTCGCGGCTTCAATTAAACCAAACAAACCATCAGAGCGTTTTAGACCTTCCAAAGCCTCTGCTTTTGGTGCTAATTCAGCAATGGTGTTATCCTTTTGCTCGATTTGGCTTTGTAAGTGATTCAAAACACCAAGCAATGCTTCGGGTTTGGAGTAGTCAACTTGTGGTGTCACTACTTGTTTCAAGAGCCGTTCGCATTTGATAAAGTATAAACGAGCCTCTCTACCTTTCTTATTATTCTCAAGCATAGAGAGCTCTTTGGCTACATTTAGTGTAAGGTAATATTCTTTTAATACTACATTTTGACGTTCGCCAGTTTTGGCGAGCGTTAAAATATAATCTATTCCTTCTTCTAAATTGTATTTGATAATACGGTCCTTAATCCAATTGGAAAAGTCTCGTTTTGCTTCTAAGAATGCGTGCAATTCACGTGCATTTACTGTTTGAACAATTTCCTGTCCAACAGTTTGTTCCGATATCGGAATAAGAGTGTTCATTATGAACTCCTATTGGTTAGATGTTTTTCATCGACATTCCAGAAAAATGCCGGGCGCTGAAAAACACGGCCAATAGTCCGTCGTTATGCTTTTCCCAAAAGGGTATTTTATGGCATAACCACACCCGACAAAGCCATTATATGCGCGTAACATACAACGAGTCAAAGCCTTTAATGTGCGGAGAAGAGATTGTGTCGGCAATCCATCCGCTATTGGTTTAAGGTGTTCTTCAGGCACCTGATTCGATTATTCANGCCTTTAATGTGCGGAGAAGAGATTGTGTCGGCAATCCATCCGCTATTGGTTTAAGGTGTTCTTCAGGCACCTGATTCGATTATTCATACTCCTACTATAATGTCAAGTCACTTTCGATAATTTTTAAATTTTTGCTATTGGCAATTTGTAATTATTGTAAAAAAAAAAGAGTTGATTTATACCTTAAGATAAAATATATTTAATCTGTTAAGATTAATTATCCGTCCTTTGGAGTTCTATTTGATGCTTACACCATTTGGTAAAACCATACGAAAACTCCGTATTGATCGTGCAGAACGCCTTTTAGATATGGCTGATAAATTAGGTATATCTGTAGCGTTTTTATCTTCTGTCGAGATTGGCAAAAAATCTGTGCCTGTTGGTATGGAAGAAAAGATCATAGAATTATACGATTTAGATCAAGATATGGCTTCTCTCTTAAGAAAAGAGGCTGATTCCTGCCGTAAGAGTTTTACAATAAAGTCTTCTAATTTATCCACAGGTGAACTTGTTGGTATGTTTGCTAGAGTTATAGATAACATTTCTCCAGAAAATATAGAAAAAATGAAAAAATTATTGAAACAGATAAAAGAAAAAGAAGGTAAATAGAAGGTGTATAAAAGCATTGATTATGAAGTTCCTCCTCGTAGTTGGCACAAAATTAGTTATTTAGCTGGTTTATTTCGAATGGAATTACAATTGTCAGATGTCCAATATTTTCCAGTAATGGAGTTTATTGAACACATTTTGCCTAATATGAAGCTAGATTTTCATTTACGTATCGCAGATAAGAAAGAACTTGGAAATGTGGGTGGTTTAACTGATCCACAAGGTAAGTTCATCGTTTTAAGAGAAGATATTTATAGAGATGCGTACGATGGTAATGGTCGTGCAAGATTTACAGTTGCTCATGAATTTGCTCACCTCTTTTTACATACAAATTTACCCTTACAACGCGTAATTGATTCTCATGAAATACCTGCTTATCGCAGTTCAGAACGGCAAGCTGATCAGTTTGCCGCTGAACTTTTAATGCCACGTTCAGGTATGCCCAAATTTAAGACTCCAGAAGAGGTCGCTAAGTGCTATAAAGTTTCATTACAAGCAGCAAAGGTTAGAATGAAAACATTAAATATTAAATCAGAATAAAAAGGGTTTGAGTTGCAGCTCAAACCCATAAAAAGTTTACGTTAGGTTATGGTTCGCTAACGTAAAACCAGACAGGAAACAACAAGATGCAACCTGTAACAACATGCGGAATTGTATCATTGTAAATGTCTCCTGTCTAGGTCAATTCACCTTAAAAGGAACTTCCATGTATAATACACAGAAGTTTAAAGAAAGTAAAACCTACGTTTTTCGCACATGGCGTAGATGTCCTTATACAGGTCAAAAACTTTACGCAAAACACTATGGGCGAAAGGCTTGGCGTATTCCATTGAGTGAATGAGAAAAAAAGCAGAAGGGGGATATTTTATTCCCCTTCTGTACATTAGAAACATAATCAAAATTGCTTGTTAGGTGGAGATTCGTTACGCAAGATAAGTTTATACATACCGGATTCAGAGGCTTGGACATCTGTGATCACGAAGTGCTCTTGAGAAGAGGGGGCTTTGTTGTTTTCAGGGGAAATGATTACAACACTATCTTGAGGGTTTGGTGGTATTCCCCCGATGTCATTGATACAAAGATCAAGTTCCTTTCTTGGAATTGTGGTGGGGATTCTGCCAC
>NZ_JBHIOD010000015.1:0-256 GCF_042195355.1 Bartonella sp. CL266QHHD | reverse complement strand
GAGATTCTGCCACCGGCGTCCGATTCTGAATGCTTAATGCCGTAAATCGCTGTGATACGAAAAGATTGCTGGTTGTCTTTTCGCGTGTAGATGATGGGCTGCCCAAAAGTGTTGCGCACATCTTTAACCATTTGGTTTAGCAGCCCGTGCCATCGCATGTTATTTCGCTCCAATAACTGCTTTAAACAGCATTTCAGGGCGTGTACAGATGTAAAGCGGATAGCTATAGACCTCCGGTTTTACCCATGCATTACGG
>NZ_JBHIOD010000014.1:0-2585 GCF_042195355.1 Bartonella sp. CL266QHHD | reverse complement strand
ATCATCAGGTGCATCCTCTGCAGTGCCAAAGTCGATAACATCCGGATACTTATTAATTAATTGTGCAACATCAGCTAAGGTGTAAGTTTTCATAACTCCTTCCCCCCTAAAAAATATTAACGACGCTTGCATTCTTGAAAAGAAAAAAATAATGGCGGTTTAACATTGCAATTTGGAAGTAAAACCACCATACAAAGAAATTTACTTCAAGTTATCTGTAATTCTTTTACAGAGGAATTCATAAAAGTTACTTGCGTAATACTGGGGATCGCTAGGTGGAAATCTAAGATAGAGCGGGCACTCACCATTCTGAAACTGAGAATAATCAACATAAAATGTCTCTCCAAAATCGGTTCTACTAACAATAAGTTGCTGTGGCGTTGCAAAACCATTTTTTCTATAATTTAAGTTTTTATAAACACTATCATCACTACGAACATTCTCAAAATTTGTATCATAAACTCTACATATTTCCTCACCACAAATTTCTCCTCTTCCATAGTTTTTTAAAAAACTTTTATAGGAAGACGTAAACTGCAAACCAAGAGTTTTCTCTGCTTTTTCAATTAGTACATCATCAACTGCTTCATCTGTAGTGCCAAAATCGATACTATCGCTATATTTATCAACTAGTACTGCAACATCAGCTAAGGTATAGGTTTTCACAAATCTTCCCCTGCGTGCTCTTTAATTCTTTTACAGAGAAATTCATAAAAATTACTTGCATAATAATGTGACGCTCCAGATGGAATCTTGACGTAGAGTGGGCATTCACCATCCTGAAACTGAGTATAATCAAAGTAAAATGTCTCACCAAAATCAGTTCTACTGACAACAAGCTGTTCTAATGTCGCAAAACCATGTTTCCTATGATATAAGTTTTTATGCACAATATCACCAGCAGGATGATCCTCAAAACTTGCGTTATAAATGCTAAAAATTTCCTCATAACCAATTTCTCCTCCCTTATAATTTTTTAAAAAATCCTTATAAGAAGTTGTAAACTGTAAACCGAGAGTTTTTTCTGCCTCTTTAATCCGTACATCACTAACTGCATCCTCTGCAGTACCAAAATTGATAATCTCATCATCATATTTATTTACTTTATCAATTAATTGTACAACATCAGCTAAAGTATAAGTTTTCATAGGTTGTTCTCCATAAATTATTATTTTTTAGTTGCTATATCTTTCTTTTCATAATCTTTAGCACGTTCCTTCCAGTATTTCGTCCTCCATTTATCGAATAGGTCTCTGTCAATAGCTGATCCCATTGTATTAGGATTAATATGAATAACTGAATTATGTTTATTATGAAACGCATTTGTAACCTCTGCTATGGGACCATCATGTGTTTGCAGCATATGATGCAATTCAATGGGATTTTCATTAAAGTCAAGAGGTGCTCTTCCTGTTTTCATCCTTTCAATATTTGTACCTTTTACTTCTTTTCCTTTTACTGTCCAACTAACAATCTGGTTAGGATCAAACAGATCATCTCTCTGATAGACTTTGTTTGTCTGAGTAATTTTTTCTCCCTTGTTAGTTATTTCAAACTCAACCTCAATAGGTTTTGACCAGAATTTTCTCTCTTGCCCCAAATATTGAGTTGCAATAGCTTCATCGCTCATTTTTTCTAGCGATTGTGCAATTTCTTTCCCCACATGCGCAGTATTTATTTTAGAACTAGTTGCTCCCGTTATAGCTGCTTCTTCAGTCTTAGCAGCAAATTTGATGAGATCTTTTTCTACAAGCTTGCCCGCAAGCTTTACGCCTCCCTTGGCTGCTGAAACAGCACCGTCAGTAAGCACTGTAGAACCCACTATATAAGCCACATCTCCTAATGGTTTACCTAGCATTTCGCCAGATTCAGCACCAGCACTGAATGCTCCATCCCCCCCTTTCTCCATTGTTTCATGTATGTGATCTATATGCCCCCCAAAGGAATCCTTTATGTGATCTATGTGCCCTCTAAAGGAATCCTTAACACCTCCCCAGAATTGACCAACTCCTTCCCAGAGTTGACCAGCACCTTCCCAGACATCATCAAATATATGCCCACTCGTGGCCCAAGCTTTTGCTGTTCCAACGCCTTGAAGGGCATTTTGATAGATCTCATCAACTGAACTGTTTCCTATTGCCGATCCTAATTCTTTAATGTCATGAACTGTCGCATATATTCCGTTTCCTATTGCCGATCCTAATTCTTTAACGTCATGAGCTGTCTCAGATATTCCGTTTCCTATTGCTTTTACGGCACCAACAATCGTACCCTTCGCAAGACCTATCTCAAAAATCCTATCTTGCTCTTCACTAATCTCGAACCATTTTTCGTTAACATCTCTTCGACACTGATCATCAGGGCATTCTTCTAACTCTTTCTTCATCTGAGCGCGTTGTGCACTACCCAAAAAGTTATTTGCAGCGGCATTACCTGCGGCATCAGCGCCGGCATCAACATTGCCACCGGCAAGGGCAGCGGCAACGCCCCCGGCAGCCCGTGCGACATCAATGGTGTGGTCTCTAAAGTCAGCAAACTGCGCATCAATCTTTGCGTTTATACGCGCTTCCTCTTCCGGAGTTGGG
>NZ_JBHIOD010000013.1:0-18953 GCF_042195355.1 Bartonella sp. CL266QHHD | reverse complement strand
TTCCATCACCTTCAAACATCGCACGAATAGAAGGTCTCTCCTACAACGCATGAGAATATATAAAGACCAGTATTCATTTTCTGCCCGCCCTTCACGCGCTGTTTTGTTGGTAAGCGGTTTTTCTTCGCTGCCAGATTTCTTGATCCAACTTATCGATCTTTTTTTTCAACAAACGCGTAAAGATGATACGGACCACAAAGGCAACAGGAATGAGCACAAAAAGAAGCATTGATATAAAACCCAATATTAATGTTAAAATGAACAGGATATAATTCGACCACTCTGTCAAATCCCACTCAAAAAATATAACGAGTGCCACTTTAAAAGCGGTAATAATGAAAGCAATGCAAAAGATGACTTTATAATTTTTGCTTGTCAAAAACGCTTCTTCAAGCGAAAAAGACCGTAACTCTTCATACAATGGNTTTTGCTTGTCAAAAACGCTTCTTCAAGCGAAAAAGACCGTAACTCTTCATACAATGGTGCATTTTTTCCATTGCCCCTCATTTTTTATCCCTCATTTGTTTCAATTTTCAAGCCATTTTCATGAACCGAAGCTTTCGTCCTCACAATGGATGAGGGTTCATCAATATCAAGCGTTTGTATCCCTCATCTTTTAAAAGACAATATCAGGGGTGCTTTTTTTTCATCAACTTCAAACATCATGTTTTTATTCCCCACAATATATCCTCTGCTGTCTTAAGGCTTCTCTTTTCTCGTCGATCAAATTTTCATAAAATATCTTCTTCTATTGCACAAATTTGGGTCTCTGACTCTAAAATTCTAAGTGCTCTTTTTATTTTCAGGAAGATAAGCTGCTTTCTAAAGAAGAAGCAAACGAGTGCAAGAAAAGCGTAACGAGGTTGCTTTGTCTTTATGACGATTTGAATCATCAACAACAAAACCGGCCCAAATTGATTTTTTCGATATTTTTTTTCAAAGCCCAAACTTTCATCTTCCATAAAGCTTTTATGAGAAAGCTGCCAAATGTTAACATCAGCAAGCAATGTCAAAGCCCCAAGGGTGTGCAAGTAAAGAAGAAGCCACTTGAGAGATAGCACAATTTCCTTTCCCCAAGGTGGTGCCCCCATATTGAAAGCCCAAACACGCGGCCAAGATCAACCTCAGTCCCAGATCAACCTCAGTCATCGCCTTATCTCAAGCTTCCTCAAGCACACGACGTAAACGCCCTACGCTTACCTTTTCCTCAAAAAATTTCAATCTCTTTTCCTTAAAACCCACCCCTTTGCCTCAATGCCTCGTTGTCAATCTGGCACCCCCCCAAAATGATAAAGCCCCAAAATGATAAGGATTAATTATTTGGCAAGCCGCCGCATGAATACCAGCGTCTCTCACAATTCCATAACCAAATTGCACAAAACCTTTTTTATCCAGAGAGAGAAACTGTCCTTAGCGGTCTCGTAAATAAATAACGGTCTCGTAAATAAATAGATGTCCCTCTTTTCTTTCAATTTCCCCCCTCCACCCCAAGCTCTTTAAAAGCACTGTTGCCCTTTCCATAGAGCAAAACGTCTTGATCAAAAACTTAAGCTCTTGGCGCGTCTTCTCTATGCGTCTTGCCTCTCCACCTGCAAGAAAATGGGCTCTTCTTCCCCAAACACCAGAATATCTTTTGCTTTAAGTATAGATTTTTCGCTCTCAATATCGCTTGGTAAGACAGATTTTTATGCTTGATAAAAGAAAATAAGTTACAAGATTTTCACTCTTTAAGAAAACACCAACAGCAAGTAAAGTCCAAGAGCAGCCCCTCTTCACTTTCCCCTTAAAAGCTCACAAGAATCCCCACTCAAACAAGAATCCCCACTCAAACAAGAATCCCCACTCAAGCAAGAGCACCTCTCAAGCAAAAGCACCAATTCTTTAAAAAACACGACACAAATATAAAAAAGCATAAAACGAGAAGTACACCCATGCACCTTAATGAACAAGTCAAAAGCAAGGCTCAACAAAAGCCTCTCTTCACTTTTTCCCCTCGCTCATTTTTCTCTCGCTCATTTTTCTCTCGCTCACTTTTCCCTCGCTCACTTTCCCCTCGCTCACTTTCCCTCGCTCACTTTCCCTCGCTCACTTTCCTTCGCTCACTTTCCCTCGCTCACTTTCCCCTCGCTCACTTTCCCTCGCTCACTTTCCCTTCGCTCATTTTCCCCTCGCTCATTTTTCTCTCGCTCACTTTCCCTTCGCTCATTTTCCCCTCGCTCACTTTCCCCTCGCTCACATCGTATAATATGACGGGTGCTCCTTTCTGCTCAACCTCTTCTTCTAATTGCCGTATCATCTTGTTCAACTGACGTGTCACGATAAAACGCATAATAAAAACAATCGGTAAGAATAAAAAAACACAGGCAAGCATCCATGCCAGTGGCTCGAATACGACAAGAGAAACAAAGTCCTCCCCTCTCCATATCTTAACGACAGCAGTTATAACTATTGGAGCAGTCGCCATGACTGTAGAAAGATAGAATATTTTTTTATAGTCTTGCCAAACAAGAGAAAGCTGTTTTTTATCAAACATTCTGCTGCTTTTTTATTTTTGGGAGATCTGTTTTAAGGCAATATCGCGTTCACTCAGCACGCATTTCAGTTCCTTTTTCACGCGGCAATACAACCGCGCACGCTTGATAAACAGGTAATAAATGACAACGATTGGCGCCCATATTAAAACATTTAAGAGCGTAAAGAACAGGAAAGAAATGGCTATTAATGTTATAAGACTACTCGTCATTTTGTCCCCCTTCCACATTCTGCATACGCATTGCCTGATCGCGTTGTTGTATCGCTTCTTCCAATTGTGGAAGTATTTTGTTCAATTTTCTCGTTAACTTTATGCACATGATCCCAATGATCGGAAAAAAGAGAAGAACCCCTAACCATATAAGGCTCAACAGCTGCATGATAAAGGCAACATTATCATTTTTCCACCATACAAAATTTGCGATAGAGAAAGCAGATTGCAAAACAGCAAAGAGAATAAGGATAAAAAGAATTATTTTACATTCTTTTGAATAAAAAGGCCGAGATTCTTTGAAGTTAAGAAAGCGCATTTTCGCATCAAGGGTCTTATGGGCGAGATTGTGTCTTTTCATTTCTCCCCGATCATTGCGCAATTGTTGTATGGCGTGTTTTTGTTGCGTCGTACTCTTTTTCAAGTCTTGAGCGAGTTTAAAAGATAACCTGATATGCTTGATCAACAAGTAAGGAAGCCTAACAATGACCATAACCATTAAAATGGCAATGACGATGCCCCCTAAAAAAGCTAAATGTTGCATCATAATGCTCCCTTTTTTTCCCTATCGTATTGATGTGAAATCATCATTTCTATTCTCTTCTCAAGCAAATGTTTCTAATTCCTTTACTGTTTCTTGCACGCCATACTGAAGGAAACTATGGAGAATTAAAATGACAGGTAAAGAAATAACAATACATGCCCAGACCCAAAACAGCAGTTTCATGACAAAATCAATAATGTGAAGCACTATAGGCGCGTAATTGTGCAAAAAAACCGCAGATTTTGGAAGAAAAGCTGAAAAAACGACAACACCTGTGCAAAGTGCAACCATAACGAAAGCGATAGAAAAGATCATAAAATAATCTTTTTTTGAGAGAAGCAAAGATTCTTGAAAAGAAAAGGCACGCAACTGTGTTGTAAGAACTGTATTCTGTCCTCTCCCTCCTGCCTGATTATGCCTCAAATTCTGCGCTGTACCCTTTTTTAATTTTCGCTGCGTCGCCAATAACAAGATTGTCCGTTTTATCAACGAATAATAAAGTGCAACGATTGTCACCATGGTAGAAAGGAATACCATAAAAATTGTAGAACAAATAAAAATTGTCGTCCCTACGGCAATCAACATTCCAATGATTAAAGAAGCGGTCACTTTTCCCCCTATTGTCTTCTGTTAAGAGATTGGTTGTCTAGCTGTTGCTGCTCTGGCAAGGTTTCCCATTGTAGCATCATTTCCTTCACATCCCGTTTAAATACGGCGTTAAAGACAAAAAAGAGCGGAAACAACCCAAAAAGAACGCCAAAAATTATTTGCGGTAAGAGACATAAAAAAGCCCAAACACTATTCCACCCCGCATCAAGAACATGCTGAATTATAGGATTTTGGAAAGGGTGTTTAAGACTTTCCTGAAAACTTTCTTGTTTCATTTTTCCCAGTTCTTGTAACTGTTCCTTGGATATAACGTGAAAAAATTCCAAAGGGCTCATATAGGCAGACGCGGAAAAAAGCACCAACAAGAGGATAGCCAAACAACAAATGATGATATAATCGCTTGTTGAAAGCATCATCCATTTTTTGAAAGTTGCCGATTGATCCAACACTGGCTGCGATACAAAAGCCTTATCTCCCTTATGGGCAAATTGGTGTTGTGATTTATCTTCGATCATACGGATACTCCCCCACTTCTAAAATTCCCACTCTTCAATATTTGATAGCACGCCACCAGCGCGGTAAATTCGCTTAGCACCCTTCTCAGAGTAATGCAAGCACTATAAATCCCCTCTACGTATTTTATTCATTTGCCCTATACGCGCTTATACATGAAGCACTATACGTGAGGCGCTTACAAGCCAAAACACCCCTTTCCCCAAGGTGGTGCCCCCATATTGAAAGCCCAAACACGCGGCCAAGATAAACCTCAGTCCCAGATCAACCTCAGTCATCGCCTTATCTCAAGCTTCCTCAAGCACACGACGTAAACGCCCTACGCTCACCTTTTCCTCAAAAATTTTCAATCTCTTTTCCTTAAAACCCACCCCTTTGCCTCAATGCCTCGTTGTCAATCTGGCCCCCCCAAAATGATAAAGCCTCAAAATGATAAGGATTAATTATTTGGCAAGCCGCCGCATGAATACCAGCACCTCTCACAATTCCATAACCAAATTGCACAAAACCTTTTTCATCCAGAGAGAGAAACTGTCCTTAGCGGTCTCGTAAATAAATAACGGTCTCGTAAATAAATAGATATCTCTCTTTTCTTTCAATTTCCCCCCTCCACCCCAAGCTCTTTAAAAGCACTGTTGCCCTTTCCATGGAGCAAAACGTCTTGATCAAAAACTTAAGCTTTTGGCGCGTCTTCTCTATGCGTCTTACCTCTCCACCTGCAAGAAAATGGGCTCTTCTTCCCCAAACACCAGAATATCTTTTGCTTTAAGTATCGATTTTTCGCTCTCAATATCGCTTGGTAAGACACATTTTTATGCTTGATAAAAGAAAATAAGTTACAAGATTTTCACTCTTTAAGAAAACACCAACAGCAAGTAAAATCCAAGAGCAGCCCCTCTTCACTTCCCCCTTAAAAGCTCACAAGAATCCCCACTCAAACAAAAGTACCACTCAAGCAAGAGCACCTCTCAAGCAAAAGCACCAATTCTTTAAAAAACACGACACAAATATAAAAAAGCATAAAACGAGAAGTACACCCATGCACCTTAATGAACAAGTCAAAAGCAAGGCTCAACAAAAGCCTCTCTTCACTTTTTCCCCTCGCTCATTTTTCTCTCGCTCACTTTCCCTCGCTCATTTTCCCCTCGCTCACTTTCCCCTCGCTCACTTCCCCTCGCTCACTTTCCCCTCGCTCACTTCCCCTCGCTCACTTTCCCCTCGCTCACTTCCCCTCGCTCACTTTCCCTCGCTCATTTTCCCCTCGCTCACTTTCCCCTCGCTCACATCGTATAATATGACGGGTGCTCCTTTCTGCTCAACCTCTTCTTCTAATTGCCGTATCATTTTGTTCAACTGACGGGTCACGATAAAACGCATAATAAAAACAATCGGTAAGAATAAAAAAACACAGGCAAGCATCCATGCTAGTGGCTCGAATACGACAAGAGAAACAAAGTCCTGCCCTCTCCATATCTTAACGACAACAGTTATAACTATTGGAGCAGTCACTATAACCGTAGAAAGATAGAATATTTTTTTATAGTCTTGCCAAACAAGAGAAAGCTGTTTTTTATCAAACATTCTGCTGCTTTTTTATTTTTGGGAGATCTGTTTTAAGGCAATATCGCGTTCATTCAGCACGCATTTCAGTTCCTTTTTCACGCGACAATAAAGCCTCGCACGCTTGATAAACAAGTAACAAATTGTCCAAACTGGCACCCACAATAAAATATTTACGATCATATATAACAGGAAAGAAATGGCTATTAATGTTATAAGACTACCCGTCATTTTATCCTCCACGCCCATTCTGCAGACGAATTGCCTGATCGCGTTGTTTTATTGCTTCTTCCAATTGTGGAAGTATTTTGTTCAATTTTCTTGTTAACTTTATGCACATCACCCAAATGATCGGAAAAAAGAGAAGAAATCCAATCCATAGAGAAGCGTTCAACAGTGACATGATCCCGCTGATCATATCACTCTTCCACCATACCAAATTTGCGATAGAGCAAGCAGCCCGCAAAACAGAAAAGAGGACAAAGATAAAAAAGATTATTTTACATTCTTTTGAAGAAAGAGGCAGAGATTCTTTGAAGTTAAGAAAGCGCATTTTCGCATCAAGGGTCTTATGCACAAGATTGTGTCTTTTCATTTCTCCCTGATCATTGCGCAATTGTTGTATGGCTTGTTTTTGTTGCATCGTACTCTTTTTCAAGTCTTGAGCGATTTTAAAAGATAACCTCATATGCTTGATCAACAGGTAAGGAAGCCTGACCATAACTATAGCCATTAAAATGGCAATGATGGTGATCCCTAAAACAGCCAAACATTTTATAACAATAGTCATTTTTCCCCCCTATCGCATTGATATGAAATCATCATTTTTATCCTCTGCTCAAACAAATGTTTCTAACCTCTTCATTGTTTTTTCCACGCCATACTGAAGGAAACTATGGAGAATTAAAATGACAGGTAAAAAAACAATAATCCATAGCCAGAACCACAACAGAAGCTGCATGACAAACATGCCAACCGTAAACAATAGAACCATATAACCGTGTAAAACAATCGCAGATTTTATAAGAAAAGAAAAAAAAGCTATCAAACCTGTAAGAGACACAATCACAATGAAGGCTAGAAAAAAGATGATAAAATAATCTTTTCTTGAAAGTTCCAAAGATTCTTTAAAAGAAAGGGGGCTTAATTCTATTGCACAAACTGTATTCTGTCCTTTCCCTCCTGCCTGATTATGCCTCAAATTCTGCGCTGCACCCTTTTTTAATTTGCGCCGCATCCAAAACAACAATATTGTCCGTTTTATCAACGAATAATAAAGTGCAAAGATTGTCATGACGGTAGAAAACAGTATCATGATCTCCCCGAGAAACATGAAAGCACCCAACCCTCCTGTGATCAACATTCCAAAACTCCTTACAAAAGAATTAGCCTCTCGTTTCCCTATTGTGTTCTGTTGAGAGATTGGTTGTCTAACTGTTGCTGCTCTGGCAATGTATCCCACAGCTTCATCATTTCCTTGACATCCCGTTTAGAGATGGCGTTAAAGACAAAAAAGAATGGAAAGAACAGCACAAGACAAAACCAAATCATTTGCGGTAAGAAACATAAACAAGCCCAAACACCATTCCATCCTACGTTACGCAAAAACAAGACAGCAGGATTATTTTCAAAAGGCTGTTTCAAAATCTCCTTAGTCATTTTTCGAAGATCTCCTTGTTCCATTTTCTCCAGTGCTTGAAACTGTTCTTTAGATATAATGTGAAAAAACTCCAAAGGGCTCATATAGACAGTCGCGGCAAAAAGCACCAACAAGGGGATAGCCCAACACAAAATGATGACGTAATCTCTTCTTGAGAGAGCCGTCCATTTTTTAAAAACTGCAGACTGATTCACCCCTGGCTGTGATGCAAAAGCCGTATTTTCCTCATGGATAGATTGGTGTTGTGATTTATCTTCGATCATATGGATATTTTCTCACTTCTAAAATGCCCACTCACTCTTTGAAAACATGCAACCAGAAAAACCGATTTATCGAGCACTCTTTTCACCATGAAACCCGTGCTATAGGACTTTTTAAGTCTATTTTTTTAAATTCCCTATACGCGACAACATACAATCTCTCAGGCTTACAAGCACAAACGCTATTGTGTCTCCTTATCTATGACCCACACCTTAAAAGACAATGTTTCACAAAACTCAACAAGCAAAAATATTCAATCTAAAAAATATATGATGTGTAAAATTTTACTAATAACATACTGATTTATAACAATTTATTATTTAGCACCTTAAATGAGAACCCTAAATAGCATAGGATTGTCTTATTCCAAACCTGTTCCATATTGGGCCAATCCAAACCATGTCTCTTGCGCGTTACAAGCAGAAAGAGCCATATAGAGTAAAATATTAAGAAAGGATGATAAATGCCTCTAATGAAGCGTCTCAAATGCCAAGGGCTGTCGCAACAATGAGAGCTGGCAAAATGTGTGATGCTATGGACTTTCTTCTTCACAAGCGTAAAAATGGAAGTGTGCAATAGATTTTATAGTATTCAAACTTTATATGGATTTCATTGGGGGACTTTATCGTTATACCCTTCATGAGCACCCTTGCGAAATGGTCAAAAGAGAGCCCTAAGACATGGCTCTTTAAAAAGCAACACAACACAAAGTCGAACAAGCAACCGATTATCCAGTATGAAAAGCGCGCGACAAACAACCTTAATCCTCATTTGAAAGCTTCTTAATTAAAAAGGCTTCATTAAAGATGAAATATCTCACAGCCCCCACATTTATACAGCCCCTACATTCATCAAGGCATCTCCCATAAAAGCATCTTTTTATAAAGGCATTTTCTTCTTATAAAAACAGCTTCTTTCGATAATGCATCCTTCCTTTAAACGACATCCCCTCGTCTTATGATGAGATCCATTAAAACGGAAAATTTTATACTCTATAAAGGATACTTATAAAGGAAATACCAAACCAAATAGCGAGATCATTCACAGTTTATTTTAAGCCGATAAACGATATTTTATTTGAAAACATAGAGCATCTTATGCTATTATAATAGGATACGGAGGTTTGCTTTTTGCCGCTCTCTGCCACTCAAAAGAAGACAACATATCTCCTATAAAGGATAAAAATATGCTTAACAGCGTGATGTATATCAAATATCTTGGGAAAGCGCCCACCAACAAAAAAATAAGAGAACCCAAATAACAAGCTCCCAACTTAAGAAAACAATGACCTTTCAAAAGTAGAATTGAAAAGTTTCCACAAAGCGCTCGTGAAAAAAGAGACAAATAATCCCATTAGAAAAAACTTCCCATTAGAAAAGACGATGACATGCCCTTAAAATCCATTCTTATTTTTTCATTCACATTTGACAAAAATTTTCCTTCAATCTCTCAAGAACAGTTAAGAAATATTTAAAAAGCAAATAATTCGCTATCCATGAAAAAATAAGCATGATAGGGGCGGAAGATAAGACTGATAGGGATAAGATAAAAAAGATGATTTTTTCGCCCCACACCGTTGCTTTTCTTTGCATTTAAAACGCCTTTAGTATCGTTTGTTTTTTGATCTGCAACGGCTGATATTTCCCAGTATTTGCTCACTCCCCCCCCAGTATTTTCCTCCTTTTAAGTATTTTCCCCCTCTTAAGTATTTGCTCCCCCCAATATTTGCGCCAAGTGCTTTTTACATCACTGTCCCCCATCAACAGACAGTTTCTTTTTCATTCAAATGGTTAAGTTCATGAAAATACGTAAAAAACGCGGTAGACCGAAAATAACAGGAAAGCGAGAGCCCAAAGGACGTATTTCACGTGCCCAAAGCTCCAGCGAATCTGCGCTTCAATCTGCGATTGAAATGCGTGCAAAACACTTTGGTTTAAGCCTCGAAGAAGCGAAAAATCCGCTTGTTGGGACCTATATTGGGCGTCTTTGTTTGCTTGGCTATAAAGAGGCTTCATCAGGCATCAGTAAAGAGCAATATGACACGGCACAACAATACTTGCAAATTAGAAACGACTATTTATGTGCAAAAGGTTTACCAAACGGTTATTATGATGGTTTTACGCACAGCGCATCAGATGAGAAAGCAAAAAAGCAATGGGTCCAAAGAGCAACGGAACACTATGAAAATATGCAAGAAGCGATTAAAGAAGCACAATATCTACATCGTCAACACAACTTTCATGCGGCATTACACTATCTTGTTATAGAAGATCAACCGCTGCCTAATCTTGTTGGTTCGTTGCGTATTATTCTTGATGCCCTTTATAAACATTTTGACAGTTCTACCCAAAAGAGCCTTTGCTAAAAACACTCATCGTTTCCTCCCCCTCACAGGATAAAGATTCCCCTCTCCTTTTATAACATGCCTCTTTATAACCAGCTCCTTTATAAAGTCCCCTTTTGGCAGGGTGCACTTGAGATCCACTGAACTTGCCCTTTCATAGAATTTCATAGAATTAACAAGCTTAAAGCGCACAACAAACAAGCTTTAAAATATCCACCACGCCCTTAAAAAAATACTTCAACCTGTCAAAGAGACTTAACCTTAATCTACCCATGGCCTCACTTAACCATGCCTCAAAGGACAATAATTCACGGCATATTCACGGCATGGGCAGGATAAATATTTTGCCCCTCTTTAAAACAGCAACATTCTCCCCTCTACCCCCATTGTAACAAACCACCCTCATCATAAACTTCGCCCAATATCGCGACATCCTTAGCTTTTAAGACAATTCATTATCGTCATTTTACGTCTTTTCTTGTACAATTCTATATGGCTTTCCTGATCTTATGACGGACAAAAGCTATGGCTTTTATTTCAGCATAATCTGGGTTTCTCATTCAAGATAAATAACGATAAAATATCCACTATAAATCAATAGCTTATCATTAAAACAACCCGTTGATCTTTGACACAATTAAAAGCATCATCCCTTAAAGGAAAGAAAAAGCCCCTACCAACAATCTTCTCCCTCATCAACAACTGCACCGATAACCCTCCACCCATCACACCACCGCTAATACGACAGCCAGCACAACCCCAATCGCCCCCACAAATCGCCAACACCTAAAGCTTTGCCCCGCAACACCATCCAACCACCGCCTTCCCAATTTCATCAATAAAATACCACGGATTTCAAAACCACAATTCTCCCTTCATCTTGTCCACGCCTTTCTCAAAGGAGAAAAAGCGTTTACTCAATAAATCTTTATACAGAAACCTTTAGAGACCCCAACAGCCACTCGAAGAGCCATCACGCCTCTAACCACCCACGGAACACCCCACCTCGTCATCCCCCTCGGAACACCCTCTGCGCAACACCTAAAGCTTTGCCCCGCAACACCTTCCAATCACCGCCTTCCCAATTTCATCAATAAAATACCACGGATTTCAAAACCACAATTCTCCTTTCATCTTGTCCACGCCTTTCTCAAAGGAGAAAATGTTTTTTGCCACATCAAAAACTTTTCCATTAAAACAAGATATTTTGCTGCATAGCTAATGAATGAGCTTTTTTCTGTAGATTTTTTTCCACGATAAAAAAGGAAAAATAATCGTTTTGCGGTTGACAGAATATGAAAAATCGTATTTAATGACAGGTGCGGTAAGGGGTTTTCTGCGTCCAGATTTCATCATAAAATTTTCGCATTATTATAGACTGTTATAAACAGTGTGTTTCGCGACAATGTTTAAAACTTTACGGTTTGAAGGTATCTTTCGTCTTTTTCTGACTGTTTTCTTTTGCATCACCCAATTTGCATCACCAACAGCCCCATAATTTTGAGATTTTCAAAACAAGTCGTATTCACTAAGGGCTCCCAACAGAACGCCCTAATAATCCCCCCATAAAATACCAATATCATACATCACAGCAATAATGAGCAATACACGCATAAAAATATGAAAACGGCATCATTATGCTCTCATCGCCTCACCTTTCAAGATGCAAAGGCTTTTTTTCAAAACATTGTTTAGCCAGAATTGAAGAAGATAATACCACCTATCGATCATCAGCATGGAGGCTAAGATTATGAAGCCACAAGATTCTCCCCCACCTCATTCCTCACAAACACCAGAAGGCGCAAGCGCACCTGAAGGGGCGCATGCAAATGCATCATTAGACACTCTTGCTGCACATTTAGAACGGCTTAACATCGAAAAAATAAAAAACACTCCTTTCAACCGTGCCGAGTTAAAAGATATTGTTGCTGGTTTAGAACAACATAATGCCGATGGCAGTTGGATCAAAAATTATTATGATATTTTAGATCTTTACATGATGCCAGCCTTGGTAGATCAAGCAAATCGTAAATATCCAGAGATGAATCTTAAACTTGCAATGACACCTGACGACTTTGCACTCTCACTAAAAGAAACGCTCGAAAAGGGCATAAAATCTTCTAGGCTGATCGTTAACGCAAAAGATAGGGGAATTCATTTTGCTGTCATTGATCATCAAACCATAGGGGACAAGACATCTCTGATATTTTTAGAACCTACCTCACTGCGTGACACACTCCCCGCCTTACTGGCATTAAGAACGCGACAATCCATTGAACATCACCAATTGCCTAACATTCATTTTGCCATGGCAGAAATGAATATTCAACGCAGTTCCTCTGAATGTGGGATGTTCAGCTTAAGCCTTGCTAAAAAGCTTTATCTCGAAGCTCAAAAATTAGAAAGACTACACAAAGATAATATTAAGGGTGTGTTATGTGAACCAGATACGCCTTTACCTGCTGAAAAATTAGATCCATATCTTCCAGCTCGTTTATACAAACACGTGCAAGGCAGAAGACGTCTTAGGGAATATCTAACAGCCAATCCAGAAGCAGCACATGAAAAAGTAAACAAAAAAGGCGAAACCCTAAACGAGAGGTTTGAGAGAAGCTTGGTGGCAACAGAGACAAAAACTGTTTCTGTTTCACAACACAGAAAAAGAGCAACAGAATACAAATCTCTAATGATGTAATAAGCATTTGNGCCTTTACCTGCTGAAAAATTAGATCCATATCTTCCAGCTCGTTTATACAAACACGTGCAAGGCAGAAGACGTCTTAGGGAATATCTAACAGCCAATCCAGAAGCAGCACATGAAAAAGTAAACAAAAAAGGCGAAACCCTAAACGAGAGGTTTGAGAGAAGCTTGGTAGCAACAGAGACAAAAACTGTTTCTGTTTCACAACACAGAAAAAGAGCAACAGAATACAAATCTCTAATGATGTAATAAGCATTTGCCATAGCCCTATTCCACATCCACAAAGAATGAAGCTCTGCGGCTTTACGGTAAGATATAAGTTGCTGTTAGCAAATCTTCTTTTCCCTTTGAAAGAAGTAAAGAGCTAAAGATGCAAACAGTAAGCAACATGATCTCTTAAAAGACAAAAAGATACCTTGCCTTAACTCTGAAAAGCGTGGGGTTTTGTCTTTCGTAACAAAAAAATTAAAAAAGATGAGTTCATCTCTTTGTTTTTTAATATAAAAATCTTCNTTTACGGTAAGATATAAGTTGCTGTTAGCAAATCTTCTTTTCCCTTTGAAAGAAGTAAAGAGCTAAAGATGCAAACAGTAAGCAACATGATCTCTTAAAAGACAAAAAGATACCTTGCCTTTGACTCTGAAAAGCGTGGGGTTTTGTCTTTCGTAACAATTTTTTTAAATAAAGATGATTGCATCTCTTTGTTTTTTTTAGCTAAAAAATCTTTCCTGCAAACATTGTTTAGCCAGAATTGAAGAAAATATTATTTTCTACCAATTATCAATATGGAGGCTAATAGTATGAAGCCACAAGATTCTTCCCTCCCTCATTCCTCACAAACACCAGAAGGGGCAAGTGCAAATGAATCCTTAGAAGACCTTATTGCACGTTTGATGCAAAGTTCCATCCAAACAGAAGAAGAACATGTTGCACCAAGTTCTGACGAATTAAAAGATATTATTACAGGCTTAGAAGATGATCTCGTCACCGGCCGTTGGATTAACGCTTATTATGAAAACACAGATATTAGATTGATGCCGGCTCTCGTAGAAAAAGCAAACAGCAAATATCCAGACATGAATCTCAAATTGGCTCTTACAGCAGAAGAGTTTTCGCACGCACTAAAAGAAGTCGTTGAGAGCGACGCAAAATCTGCCCGATTTATAGTCAATTCGGGAAGCAAAATCCACTTTGCCGTCCTTGATTATCAAAAAGTTGATGACAAAATCTCTTTGATTATGCTTGAACCTACAACATTTCAGAATATCACAGCTTGCAAACTAGGGATAAAAATAAATCAAACCCTTCAATGTCTTCAACTGCCTCCTTATTCTTTTACCACGGCAGAAATGGATATTCAGCGAAGCTCTTCTGAATGTGGGATGTTCAGCTTAAGCCTTGCCAAAAAGCTTCATCTTGAATCTGATAAATTAGCAAGACTGCACAAAGATAATGTTAAGGGTGCATTATGTGAACAAAATTCATCTTTATCTGCTGAAAAGTTAGATTCCTATCTTCCAACCACTTTTTATAAACACACACAAGGAAGAAGACGTCTAGAACACTATTTAAAAGCCAATCCGGATGCTGAACATGAAACAGTAAACAAAAAAGGTGAAACCCTGAGGGAGAGATTTGAAAAAAACTTAAGAACAACAGAAGGAAAAACTATTTCTGTTTCCTCCCACCAAAAAAGGCTCACTGAATACAAATCTTTATCGATGTAATTGAGGCTTTTTCCATATTCCTATTCATCAAAGAACGAAGAGAGGCTGCTTTACAGCTAAGATTTCTCTAAGCAAACCAGCTTTTGCGCTCATAAAACAAAAATAGCAAACAACTTTCCTCTTAAAGAAAAAGCACCATTGTCCTATAAAAACCATCCCCTCTTAAAATTGCATCAAAATTCCAAAGCTCTTGTTAGCCCAAAGCTCTTTGTAATAATGAGACTATTTGGATAAGCAAAACGCTTGATACATAAAATATTTAATGCTTTCGTCTTCAGTAAAAGCATATGTCTTGTTTTTCTGAGAGTATCCACTTCGTATCTCAAACACCCCCACATCAATGCCATACGACCAAACAACCGCAATAGACCACGCTTATCGTGCATCAACCAAACAACCGCCCGCACCAAGAAGGCTCCATCAAAAACACCAGGACAAGGTCTTAAAATCAACAACCTCTCTTAACGGAAAACGCCTGCCCAACTATTTATCCCTCTTTGCCAACCATTACCCCTCTTAGCCAACCATTACCCCTCTTTGCCCAACCATTACCCCACTTGCCCAACCATTACCCCTCTTTCCCAACTATTTACCCCTCTTGCCCAACCATTACCCCTCTTGCCCAACTATTTACCCCTCTTGCCCAACCATTACCCCTCTTGCCCAACTATTTACCCCTCTTGCCCAACCATTACCCCTCTTGCCCAACTATTATCCCTCTTTGCCCAACTATTTACCCCTCTTTGCCAACCATTATCCCTCTTGCCCAACCATTACCCCTCTTTGCCTAACCATTACCCCTCTTTGCCAACCATTACCCCTCTTTGCCCAACCATTATCTCACTTGCCCAACCATTATCCCTCTTAGCCAACCATTATCCCCATTCCCTAAGATGTCACAACCAACCTTTTGATTTCATAAAAGTTTCACATCTCTTCTGTTTTTGAAGCGTGAAAAATTTCATTTTTAATCTGTCAACCAGCCTCACGTTAACGTGAGGCTTTATTTTATGGAGAAGCAAATGAGAAAAATATCTAAAGCAGGGCTTGCACTCATTAAACAATGGGAAGGATTGCGTTTACATGCCTATAAAGATGCCATCGGGGTGTGGACAATCGGCTATGGTCATACCAGCACGGCTGGCAAACCGTTCGTTCACAAGGGCATGATCATTACTGAAAAACAAGCAGAAGAAGTTCTTTCTCAAGATTTAAGACAATTTGAGAATACCGTTGAAAAACATGTGCGGGTTTCCTTAACGGATGAACAATTCGCCGCGCTCGTATCGTTTTGCTATAATATAGGAACATCGGCTTTTTGTAATTCGACCCTGCTCAAAAAACTCAATAATGGCGAATATGAAGCCGTCCCTGCTGAGTTACAAAAGTGGACTAAAGCAGGAGGAAAACGTCTTCACGGTTTAGTGCACCGTCGTGCAGCAGAATCGGGATTATGGGCAAAAGGGGCTTATGTTTCTCCCAACTACCAAACCGTAGAAACGCAAACACCCATGGGATTTTTCAAAGCAGAAGCGCTTACACCGATTATTGGTTCTTTTTCTGGACTTGGGGGCTTATTGGCAGGCAATGGTCCCATCCAATGGGCATTGGCAACCATTATGGTTTTAGCCGCCTGCGTTGGCATTTTCTTTGTGGCAAAACGGTTTCGGGAGCAGCGCTTATGATGTGGTGGTTGAAAAAAAATCTGATGATAACAGGAGCGGCTCTGACCGCTTTTTTTATCGCTTTAGCAAAAGCTTTCACTCTTGGAAAGAAGGTTGAACAACAAAAGCAAATAGAAAAAACGCTAAAGTCATCAACAACACGGCTAGAGGTGGAAAATGAAATTAATCAAAAAAGTGATGCTGATGTACGCGCTGCTCTTACTCACTGGTTGCGCGATAAAAACAATCAATGAGCCTTTTTCTTGCGTTGGTTGGATGCCCATTTATTTAGACAAAAAAGATCTCAATATCATCAGTTCAAATCTCGCAAGAGATATTTTAAAGCATAACAAACAAGGGGAAGGCTTGTGTGGGTGGAAACATGGCTAGAAAAAAAACAGAGCTTACAGAAAAGGAAAAAGAAATCCTACAAGAAATCATCACAACGTATAAAAGTGTAAAAATGATGTCACGCTATACGAAGTGGATTATATTCATCATTTTCTTATTAGCACTTGATTTTTCACGGATCATAGATGTGCTGGGAAGTATTTTTACACAAAAATCGAATATTCAGCTCTAAAATAAATAAAAAACGTGAGACGTGTTAAATCTTTTTTTAAAATATAAAAAGCCATTCGTTATTTTTTGAAAACACGGAGATTTTATTGATGATTTTTTCACGTCTCACGAGAAATTTTTACACGCCTCACAAACGTCGCGCTCTTCACAAACGCTTTCATGAAATGAATTTAAGGGCATGAAGAGAGATTTTTAACCAACGCGTAAGTCAGCAACTTTGGTAACATAAGAAAAGGATCATAGCAACGTACATTTTTTTAATAAACTATTGATATCCAAATGATTTTATACTCTTCATAAATAGCATTGCCAAGAATTTGTATTAAAAGACATTTCTTTTAAAGAAGCGCATAAACAAGCAATGTAATGGTAGCCTTACATAAAACTTCTCATCTTTACGTTGAATAAAAAAGCAAGCCGGCTCCTCCCACCCTCCCAATTTCCACCCTCCCAATGCCCTGCCTCTCAATGCCCTGCCTCTCAATGCCCTGCCTCCCAATGCCCTGCCTCCCAATGCCCTGCCTCCTCAATGCCCTGCCTCCCAATGCCCTGCCTCCTCAATGCCCTGCCTCCCAATTCCCACCCTCTCAATGCCCTGCCTCTCAATGCCCTGCCTCCCAATTCCCACCCTCCCAATGCCATGCCTCCCAATTCCCTGCCTCCCAATTCCCACCCTCTCAATTCCCTGCCTCTCAATTTCCACCCTCCCAATGCCCTTATGTTCTATGCATAAAGGTCAAGTTGAAGAGAATATATGGAAAATCCTTGGCTCGAAAATATGAAAAGAAGGCATGAGGCTACAACAGAATTTCGCGTGCCTTTATCATCAGAAGCATTAAAAATTCTAAAACAAGCGCGCCTACTGTCTCGTAATGATTTTTTTCGGCTACCTGTCATGGTCCCCTTAGCTCAAAAATTGCTCCCCACTCAAGAATTTTCTGTCACAATATAGGCAACAAACAGAACTTGAGTATAACAACATGGGTTTGGCTCCAGTTTAGGTGATGAGCTTACCGAAAAAAGATGAGAGCAAGGCGAAAAATTAGCTTTTATCTTTAAGCTTCTCAAATGGAGCAGTCTCCCCATTTCAGAGATCAACGAAACAGAGAGATGCTTATTCTCCTATGCAAAAGCTTGAAATACCAGCATCTTATTCATAAAAAAACAACCCAGCCCCATCATGCTCTTTTCAACTCTGTCTTTCCAACGCTCAATAGGTACTAACTCTTAGCTACTGACTTTTAATGATTGCGTTGGTTCATAAAACCGTAGTGACCTCTCACCTTATGAAGCACAAACACAGGATTTTTTAACGGTGCATACATAAACCTAAAATGAAAAAATAGAACTGTATTAGGAATAAATGACTATAAGTCAAAGAGTTATATTTTTATTAGCACAATATTTTCAAAGGAAACCACGATCCCCACACAATAGAAACATTTCATAAAAACAAGAGAAAAAGCTATGGATTAAGAGTGAGCTTCATTCACAATGACGGTAGATCAACCAGAGGAGAGTAGAACAATCCTATAAGATAAAGAAACTGTCATAAAAGGAAAATTCGTATGAACAAAAGAAATATATAAAAAAACGGGCACAGAAGACCCGTTTCTTTATTACGTCTATGGAAAAGAGCTTAGAAATCCATTCCGCCCATTCCACCCATTCCGCCAGCAGGCATCGGAGGCATTGGTGTATCTTTCTTTGGAACTTCAGCAACCATTGCTTCTGTTGTGATCAGAAGGCTCGCAATTGAAGCCGCATTCTGAAGAGCAGAACGCAAAAACTTTCACAGGATCAACAATTCTTGAAAGCAATCAAATCACCAAATTCACCGGTTGAAAAACATGAAAAAGCATAAAAAAAACGGGCACAGAAGACCCGTTTCTTTATTACTTCTATGGAATAAGAACTTAGAAATCCATTCCGCCCATTCCACCCATTCCGCCAGCAGGCATCGAAGGCATTGGTGTATCTTTCTTTGGAACTTCAGCAACCATTGCTTCTGTTGTGATCAGAAGGCTCGCAATTGAAGCCGCATT
>NZ_JBHIOD010000012.1:0-38592 GCF_042195355.1 Bartonella sp. CL266QHHD | reverse complement strand
TTTTTTTAAATAAAATAACCCAAACATTTCCAATAAAATATTGTAACAAAAAATCCTATTTCAAGACATTATTGGTAAAATAAGAAGCGTATAAAAGTTTCTTGCTGGATAGCAGCGGCTTTCAGATTATAATACCCCTCCCCTCACAACGGTTGCAACTTTTCTTACATATCGCAATGATGTCATGTAAAAGGCTAAAGATTAGAGTACATATTCTATAATCACCATTGCATAAATATCTTACACGCTTTATGCTTTTCCATGGGAGCAAAAGGAAGATGTCAATGTCATCTAAACTGACGCGTAACCAAACATTGGTTTTAAATACTTTAAAAAATGCAAAAGGGCCTTTAAGTGCTTATGCGATTCTCAATCACTTACGCGAAGAAGGTTTTCGCGCACCTCTCCAAGTTTATCGTGCGTTAGAAAAACTCGTACAGTTAAAGTGTATTCATCGTCTTGAAAGTGTAAATGCCTTTATGGTCTGTTTACACCCTGAAAACTGTCAACATGAACTTACAACGTTTATAATTTGCGAAAACTGTGGCACAGTCAACGAAATACAAAATCAAACGATTGTATCAAGTTTAAAACAGATGGTTCAAGCGGTTGGCTTCCAAGCACACAAAAGCACCCTAGAAGTACGAGGTCTTTGTAAAAAATGCGCAATAAAATAAGACATCTACTTGAAAATAAGATCTCTAACTTGCAAGTTTATATATTTAGTATTATGTAGCAGGGATCGCCTTATTGTTGGAAAAGCTCTTATCGTCCGTGCATATATCACCCTACCCTAGAGTGAGAGGCTTATTATACTCGTTAGAACATAAATATTGAAAGTATAAAATCATGTCCGTATCTGAGACCATTTTTTCAACAAAAAATCTCGATAAAATGAAACGAAAAAAGTAATCAAAGCTCTTCTTATCGTCTTTGCGCTTTTTGTACTTTGGTTTAGCTATAAGTGGACGACGCAATGGTGTTATATGCTGTCCACTGAAGATGCCTAAACTGTGGCACAGTCAACGAAATACAAAATCAAACGATTGTATCAAGTTTAAAACAGATGGTTCAAGCGGTTGGCTTCCAAGCACACAAAAGCACCCTAGAAGTACGAGGTCTTTGTAAAAAATGCGCAATAAAATAAGACATCTAACTTGGAAATAAGATCTCTAACTTGCAAGTTTATATATTTAGCATTATGTAGCAGGAATCGCCTTATTGTTGGAAAAGCTCTTATCGTCCGTGCATATATCACCCTACCCTAGAGTGAGAGGCTTATTATACTCGTTAGAACATAAATATTGAAAGTATAAAATCATGTCCGTATCTGAGACCATTTTTTCAACAAAAAATCTCGATAAAATGAAACGAAAAAAGTAATCAAAGCTCTTCTTATCGTCTTTGCGCTTTTTGTACTTTGGTTTAGCTATAAGTGGACGACGCAATGGTGTTATATGCTGTCCACTGAAGATGCCTAAACTGTGGCACAGTCAACGAAATACAAAATCAAACGATTGTATCAAGTTTAAAACAGATGGTTCAAGCGGTTGGCTTCCAAGCACACAAAAGCACCCTAGAAGTACGAGGTCTTTGTAAAAAATGCGCAATAAAATAAGACATCTAACTTGGAAATAAGATCTCTAACTTGCAAGTTTATATATTTAGCATTATGTAGCAGGAATCGCCTTATTGTTGGAAAAGCTCTTATCGTCCGTGCATATATCACCCTACCCTAGAGTGAGAGGCTTATTATACTCGTTAGAACATAAATATTGAAAGTATAAAATCATGTCCGTATCTGAGACCATTTTTTCAACAAAAAATCTCGATAAAACGAAACGAAAAAAAGTAATCAAGGCTCTTCTTATCGTCTTTGCGCTTTTTGTACTTTGGTTTAGCTATAAGTGGACGACGCAATGGCGTTATATGCTGTCCACTGAAGATGCCTATGTGCAAGGAGATATAGCCGCTATTGCGACTAAATTAAATGGGTATATTGAAAAAATTGCCATTAAAGCCAACCAAGTTGTAAAAAAGGACGATGTTTTATTTTACCTAGACAATGGTGATTATAAAATAGCCTTGGATCAAACAGAAGCGCATCTTAACACACAGAAAAAAACACTTCTACGCATTGATGCGCAAATCACAGCCGCTCGTAGTTCTTTAGATGATGCAAAAGCACAAAAAGCAGCCGCTTCAGCCATAGCAACCAATGCACAACTCACCTTAAAACGTGTAACAGAACTGAAAGCCAATCGTTATGCTCCTCAATCCAATGTTGATGATGCCAAATCCGCTTATGAACAAGCCATTGCGAATGTTAACAGAGCGGATGCAAAAATGGCTTCAGCACGTGCAAATATCCGAGTGCTAGAAGCACAACGAAGTGAAACAGAAAGCGAAACAAAGAGTTTAGAGCTCTCGCGTAAAAAAGCACAACGTGATCTTGATTCGACCATTATACGAGCGCCATTTGATGGAGTTATAGGAAATTTAACAGCAAAAACGGGAGATTTTGTTGTAAATGGCCAACGTCTTGCGGCGTTAGTCCCCATACATGCACTTTATATTGAAGCAAACTATAAAGAAACACAGCTACAAGACATTCATACCGGACAAAAAGCTTATATTTCTGTTGATGCCTTCGAAGATGATGTTTTTACAGGAACAGTGCTTTCTATTTCGCCCGCAACAGGCGCTGTTTTTTCTCTTCTGCCTCCACAAAATGCTACCGGTAACTTTACAAAGATTGTCCAGCGCATTCCCGTACGTATTTCTATTCCAGAAGAAGTCTTAAAAACCGGACATATCCGAGCAGGAATGAGTGTTTCAGTGAAAATTGATACACGTACAAAGCCACAAGATAAAAGTCTCTTATAAAAAAAGTAGAAGATCTTACTATGACATCTTCCATACCAGAGCTCATACAGTCTCAAGAACGCATAGGAATGCGCAAAATTGTAGTTTTTATTGCTATGTCTTTTGGCATGTTTATGGCAATCTTAGATATCCAAATCGTTTCCTCTTCTTTAGCTGAAATTCAAGCGGGTCTTACAGCAAGCTCTGAAGAAATTTCATGGGTTCAAACCTCCTATCTCATCGCTGAAGTCATCATGTTGCCGCTTTCTGGATTTTTAGGAAGATTGCTTTCAACACGTGTTTTCTTCACCATATCAGCGATCGGGTTTACGATTACTTCTGTTCTTTGTGCAACAGCAACATCTATTGGAGAGATGATTTTGTATCGCGCACTACAAGGTTTTATTGGTGGAGGAATTATCCCAAGCGTTTTTGTCGCCTCTTATGTTCTTTTTCCTCCTTCCAAACGCCCAATTGTTACCCCTATTGTTGGACTAGTAGCAACATTGGCCCCCACCATTGGTCCAACCGTGGGAGGCTATATTTGTCATCTCTCATCATGGCATTGGCTCTTTCTCATCAATGTACCCTGCGGGATTATCATCTCAATTCTCGCTTGGAAATTAATTGATTTTGATAAAGCTGATCCCTCTTTAATGAAGAAGTTTGATTGGTTAGGATTCATTTCTATGGCTACTTTCTTGGGAACTTTAGAGTATATTCTAGAAGAAGGAGCACGTCATGATTGGCTGAGTGATACGCTGATTCGGGATTTGTTCATTACCATGATTCTTGCTGCAGCCTTATTCTTCTGGCGTGCTTTTACAGTAAAAGAACCCATTGTAGATCTCTCTACTTTTTCTAATTTTAATTTTTCAGCTGCATCCATTTTTTCCTTTTCATTGGGAATAGGCCTTTATGGACTCACGTACCTTTATCCTGTCTATTTAAGCCAAATCCGCCACTTTGATGCCCTCATGATTGGAGAAACATTGTTTCTTTCAGGATTCGTCATGTTATTAACTGCCCCGCTTGCTGGATTTCTTTCAGCACGAATGGATGCACGTTTAATGATGGCAATAGGACTTTTTGGTTTTGCAATAGGTATTTGGATGGCGAGCTCTATCACAGATAACTGGGATTTTTGGCAGCTTTTTTGGCCGCAAGTTTTCCGTGGTGCTTCTGTAATGTTATGTATGGTTCCTATTAATAATATTGCCTTGGGAACACTCCCACCAGAACGGATGCAAAATGCTTCTGGACTCTTTAATCTCACCCGGAATCTAGGTGGGGCTGTAGGGCTTGCCATTATCAACACTCTCATAACAAAACGCACAGACTTCCATCATGAACGAATAGCCGAAACTCTTAACTACGCAAACAGACAAGCAACTGAAATGCTTTCAAATCTTACTGTATTATTCAAAACAGAAACCTTTGATTCCTATACTCTGGCTCTTTCTCAATTGTTTGGTATGGTACGCATACAAGCAACCATTATGGCTATTAGTGATATTTTCTTTATCATAACCATCATTTTTGGTGTTTTGACATTTATGACCATGTTTCTCAAAAAAATACCACCTCTCATGGATTCACCACCAAATCACTAAGCTTAATTAAAATTGAGAAATATTTTTTATCCTTATCACTTTGCTCGTTTCCTATGCACTTTATCTTGTCTCAAGAGACAGTATAAATAAACATATGATTCTAAATGATTCTTCTGATAAAAATTCTTTTAATGCGGGCTCTTTCCGCACTTAAAAACAACTTCTCGCATACAAAAATTGTTCTAGATGATAATAAACAAAGAGCTTATCTAAAGTGCTCCACACCATAAAGATAAAGCAGCCATTTCTATAAGATTTTTGATTTATCACCATAGGGTAAAAACATTAAATCTCTCATCTATCTACCCCCTTTTTACGCTACTATCCTCATAAAAACTATTTTGTTAAGATTCTGTGCCTTCACTCTTTTGATTCTTACAAGAATATTCATAAAAGATTTATGATTCTTGTGATTTTTATTCACGCACCTATTTCTCTTATAATGTGTAGGATAACGTTTTTTTGATTCTGAATGCAAAATTTTACATGAGAAAATCATTTTGTATTTGATCCTCTCATGCCAATTGCAAAACGATTTACCTTTATAGCAAAAAAGTAATGATATTTTTTTTTCAAAAAAGCTGCTTTTAAACATGTAATTTTATTTTTTTACACTCTTTAAAAAAAGCTGATACTTACAATTTTGATTCTACTGCTACATATTTTTCTTTCTTAAGCCCCTTCTCTTTCAACAAGAGCTGAAATGGTATAAAATTTCTCAAAATATCTCTCTATTGAATCAATCAAAACCATTCCCTTGCACATAAAAAGCAAAGAAATAAAAACTGTTTAAGAAAAAAGTAAAATATCCAACCGTTTTTATGCAAGATTTATCAACGATATTGAAAACTGGAAAACTGTATGATGATAGCGACTTTAAAAGAACACAAGACAACTCAAAAATCCGGTTCCTTCAGTATTATAAAATAAGACACTATTTCAAAAAATGAGCTTAAAATATATTCTTACTCACTTAACTGAAATTATCAAAAATAAGAAACCAGCCCCATAAAGAAAAAGCCATATAATAAAATCGCAATACAACTCCCCAAAACTTTGTACCGCTAAATACCTTGGCACTGTCAAAACGGTATGCTCTTCTCAATGGCAGCTGCTGAAAAACGAAATAAACACTATCTTCAAGCGACTTTATGATGCTGAAAACGATTTGAAACTTCTCGTTCTCCACTAGGAACCAAAGTGCCATAACACCCAGAAAGATAATGTGGTATCAGTTCCAACGCTTGAAAGCGATGTTTTTCGTAAGGACCAGGCATTGCCAAATTTTCTGTTAAACTATTTGAAAAGCCAAAACGTTGATAAAATTCAAAATCCCCTACCAGCAAAATGGCGCCATATCCCAATTTTTTTGCTGTTTCAATTGCATGGCGGACTAAAATTGATCCTATTCCCATACCAGCACATTCAGACGCAACAGCCAAGGGGCCTAAAAGTAAAGCATGTTGTGTTTCATTTTTTTCTTTAGAAAAAGAAACATGCCAAAGACGGACACTTCCCACAAGCTCTCCAAGCACATTTTTAACCACAAAAGAGAGCCCTTGAGCAGCCAAACGACCACGACGTAAAACCTCTGATGATTTACGTTTACGTCCATACCCCATCATTGAATCAAGCAAATTTTCTCGATAAGGCTTATCGGCTTCTTGCTCCAATAAAAGTGTAAAACATGCCCCATCTTTTGTTTGAAAATTAATCATGTTCATCTCTATAACCGCCCTCTTACAGCGCCATGACGAGCATAGCAAAAAATCTAAAAAACTATAGTTAAAAGGAAATGTCAGATCACATATGATCGTAAAGGCTCAAAACCATTAAAAGCAACCGATGCGTAAGTTGTTGTGTAAGCACCCGTTCCATGAATCAATATTTCATCTCCTATCGTTAGGGATAGAGGAAGCGGATAAGGTGTTTTTTCATAGAGAACATCTGCCGAATCGCATGTCGGTCCAGCCAAAATACAAGGCTCCATCACCTTATCATCATGAGGTGTCTCAATAGGATAACGAATGGCTTCATCCATAGTCTCAGCAAGACCATTAAATTTCCCAATATCAAGATAAACCCATCGTACATTATCGTTATCAGCTTTTTTAGATATTAGAACAACTTCTGTACGAATAACACCAGCATTGCCAACCATCGCACGTCCTGGCTCAATAATCGTCTCAGGGATACGATTACCAAAATGCTTTTTCAATGAATCAAAAACTGCTGTACCATAAGCTTGTTCTGTAGGGACATCTTTCAAATAACGCGTTGGAAAACCGCCCCCCATATTCACCAACCTTAGTGAAATGCCTTCTTGTTCCAAACGCTTAAAAACTGTAGAAGCATCCGATAAAGCACGATCCCACGCACTCAAATCAACCTGCTGAGATCCAACATGAAAAGAAACACCATAGGCTTGCAAACCCAATTGGTGTGCCCGTCTTAGAACATCAACCGCCATATCTGGAACACAACCAAATTTGCGTGACAATGGCCACTCTGCACCTTTGCCATCGGTAAGAACACGGCAAAAAACACGTGCTCCTGGAGCAACACGCGCAATTTTTTCCACTTCTTCAACACAATCAACAGCATAAAGTGAAACTCCCAATGCATATGCTCGTGCAATATCACGCTCTTTTTTAATCGTATTTCCAAAAGAAATACGCTCTGACGTTGCTCCTGCTTTTAAAGCCATTTCAATTTCTGCAACAGAAGCCGCATCAAAAGAAGATCCTAAAGAACTTAGCAAACGCAAGATTTCAGGAGCTGGATTTGCCTTTATTGCGTAAAAAATACGAGACTGCGGCAGAGCTTTTTCAAAATTTAAATAGTTATCACGAACAACATCAAGGTCAACAATTAAGCATGGACCTTCAGAACGATGTGTTGCAAGAAAATCGCGAATACGTTGCGTTGCCATCTGCAATTCTCCTTGAGGGAACGCTCCCCCACTCTATGCTTAGACAGCCAAAGCTGCCAAAAGCTAAAGGACAAAAAACACACAACAACCATCCCCATTCTGATTACAAAAAACCAGAAATTAGCATTGCATGCTGCGAAAGAACAGCGCGAAACCGCGTTATTCTATTTTATATGCCTTTTTGATTGGAGTTGAGAAAACCACTTCCGCACTGAAGGCAATGAGGTGTGCCTCTATAGTTATCCCAGCATTTAAAAGCTGGAAGACACCAGAAAGGCCCGCACCGTCGTTGCTTCAAGATGTCCTCATTCTTGCAATTGGCTGTAAGAATGACTGGAGCGGTTAGTTCCAGGTACCGTACCGGTTAATCTCACCATTTGAGAACCAGCGGACACCCACAGGCACGTGCGACTTTGGGCAAGGCATCCTATAAAACGAATTCTTTCTCATTTCAATCATTTTTTTAATTTTAAACATTTTTTAATTCTTAAAGATAAAATGATGCGAAAAAACAACACTCTCCCCCACCAAACAAGGTCATTCATCCACTTTCATGGGATCACTCCCCTCATGTAAAACAGAATACCCCAAACGGAATATAGTTGGGTTGTATCTTCACGTACTTTCTTTAAAGAAACATTTCTTAAAGTGCTCGAGCCAACTTCACACCAGCGCCCGTAAATGATAGAATAGTACCCCCAATAAAATAATATAAAATCTATTGAACCCACTATTTTTAGGCTTCATAAAAGAGCAAGCTGATCATCATCACACACTAAGCCCCCAATGTTGTGACAGCCCTTGACATTTGAGACGACTAATAAGAGGCACGTCCTTCTTGTATTGTTTTACTCCACGTGACTTTCCCCGCTTGTAACGTGGAAGAGATATGGTTTTTATTGATTCAACCATAGAAACAGGCTTGGAATGAGAGAATCCTGACGATATTTAGATCTCTTATTCAAGATGTAAATAGCCAATTATTATAAATCAATGTGCTAAATTGTTCGTAAATGACTTTTCTATTTTAAAATGAAAAGTATTTGAAATACTCAATCCTATAAAATAAAAGAAAGCAAACAATCTATAATGATTACTTATAAGTCAAATAATTTAACATAAACAAAAAGACCGAATAATATCCGGTCTTATAAAATATTTTTCTACTAATATTAAAAAACTCTTCTCTCTTAAATTTAAGAGAAAAACGCTACAATTTAAAGCCCTACACTGCGATATCCTTATGTCCCTTGATGAGAATCAATTGCACGCAACTTCAACAATTGAAACTGCCTATGGCGCTCACGAAAGCGCTCTCTATCGGCTTCACTACGCGTGTTATAACAAGCATCACAGGAAACACCTTCCTCATAATGAGGCGATAATTTGCTTTCAGCATTAAGAGGAGAACGACACGCGCGACATAATTCGCGTCCACATTCTTCAAGACCATGATGAACAGAAACACGCTCATCAAAAACAAAACACTCACCCCGCCATAAACTTTTCTCTTTTGGAATTTTTTCTAAATATTTGAGAATACCTCCTTTTAGATGGTAGACTTGCTCATAACCAAGATCACGAACATAAGCTGTTGATTTTTCACACCGAATACCACCTGTACAAAACATGGCAATTTTCTTTTTTTTCTTTAACTCAGCCTCATGTTTACGCACCCATTCAGGAAATTCGCGAAATGTTTTAATCTGCGGATCAATCGCTCCTTGAAAACTCCCTATTGCATATTCATAATCATTACGCGTATCGATCAAAATTGTCTCTTCATCTTGAATAAGAGCATTCCAATCTTCAGGATCCACATACGTACCAACAACTTTTAGCGGATCAACCCCTTCAACCCCCATTGTTACAATCTCTTTTTTCAACCGCACTTTCATGCGATGAAAAGGCATTTTTGATGCCCATGAATATTTAATCTCCGGCGTTTGAAACGCTGGTTCAGCCATAATAAAGTCCACCAATGCCTCAATTGCCGCACAAGAACCAGCAACTGTTCCATTAATTCCCTCTTGTGCTAAAAGCAGAGTGCCTTTGATATCCTTTGCTTGACATAATTCCTGCAAAGGTTTTTGTAATTGATGATAATGTTTCAAATCTGCAAAGCAATAAAGTGCAGCAACTTTAAAATTCTTTTCCATGTGTTTTGCCATAACGCGCGTTTCATTCAATTTCAAGATTTATTCATGTACTCTTTAACATATTGTGCTTAATCAAACGATACAAACAATATCATCTCCAAGAAGAAAAAATATCATGTGCCAAAAAAGAGAAAAGCTTTTATTATATCTCCAAGGACAAACTGTTATACCTGTTTTGCTCATTGACAATCTACAAAGTGCTGTACCCTTAACACGCGCTCTTGTCAAAGGTGGATTAAAAACAATTGAGATCACCTTGCGAACACCAAATGCCCTCAAAGCAATTCAGAAAATTACACAAGAAGTCCCTGAAGCAATTGTTGGAGCCGGCACAATTCTCAACACAACACATTACGAAAAAGCCGAACAAGCTGGAGCCAAGTTTATTGTAAGCCCCGGATTATCCAATGAACTAATCAATTGTGCAAAAAATAGTGAAATTCCCCTTCTTCCCGCTGCAATGACCCCAAGTGAACTCATGCAAGCATTAAACAAAGGCTATTCATATCTTAAATTTTTCCCTGCTGAAGCTGCTGGAGGTATTTCCTTCATTGAAGCTTTAGCATCTCCCTTCTCTGATATCCGGTTTTGCCCAACAGGCGGTATTACACAAAAAAGTGCAACACAATGGCTCCAACTGCCCAATGTCTTCTGCGTTGGTGGTTCTTGGATAGCGCCCCAACAACTCATTGCAATAAGTGATTGGGATTCGATTACTGCATTAGCATATACCGCATCACAACTTCCCTCTCCCTCGAAAAAAGCTCTTTCTACAATCTAATATAAAGTGCAAGAATATCAGCCCCTTCAACAAGACCAAAGCTTTCACACATCCTTGCGCAATCTTTTAACATTGCCATGGAACCACAAATCATCACCCGATCTTCATCAGGATGAATTTTAGGAAGGCCTGTTGTTTCAAAAAAGCTCCCACTCTCCATAACAGTCGTAATACGCCCCATATGCTCAGAAAGCTCACAAGTAGTCATAGGATAAAATTTCAACTGTTGTGCATATGCCCCAATGAATGAATCTTGTTGCAAAGAGAAAACAAGATCTTTTGCACAAATTAACTCATTCTTTTCGCGCGTTATTTAAATAAGAACAACTTCTGAAAATTTTTCATAAGTGTCAGAATCACGAATAAAGCTTGCAAAAGGAAAAACCCCGTACCGGTTTGAAAGAAGATAAAGCACCAATTTTCCCACCTAATTACTCCACAAAAGCGCGCTCTACAACATAAGTAGCAGGAGCATTATTGGCCCCTTCAACAAGACCAAAGCTTTCACACATCCTTGCGCAATCTTTTAACATTGCCATGGAACCACAAATCATCACCCGATCTTCATCAGGATGAATTTTAGGAAGGCCAGTTGTTTCAAAAAAGTCCCCACTTTCCATAACAGTCGTAATACGCCCCATATGCTCAGAAGATTCACGAGTAGTCATAGGATAAAATCTCAACTGTTGTGCATACTCTCCAATGAGTGGATCTTGTTGCAAAGAGGAAACAAGATCTTTTGCATAAATTAACTCATTCTTTTCGCGCGTTGTTTGAATAAGGACAACTTCTGCAAACTTTTCATAAGTTTCAGGATCACGAACAAGGCTTGCAAAAGGAGCAATTCCCGTCCCAGTTGAAAGAAGATAAAGACGTTTTCCAGGAATAAGAGCATCAAGAACCAGCGTTCCTGTAGATTTTTTACGCATGAGAACTGTATCACCAATTTTAATTTTTTGGAGATGCTCGGTTAAAGGTCCCCCTGGAACTTTTATCGAAAAAAACTCAAGCTGTTCATCCCAAAAGGGGCTTGCAATCGAATAAGCGCGATAAATCGGCTTTTCTGCATTTGGCAAACCGATCATAACAAACTCACCCGAACGAAAACGAAAACTTTCCGGACGATTCAGACGGAATTTAAATAACCGATCTGTGTAGTGACAAACCTCTTGGACAGTAAGGGCGAACACATTCTCAGGAATCGGAAAATTTGCAACGCTGCTGATGCTTGACGGAACATTGGTAGCAGACGTATTCATACTCTTCCCTATATTTTATTGAACGTTAAATTTCGAATCCTTGACGTGATATAGTACTTGCACAACCATCTGCCAACAATTTTCTTAAAACAAAAGCCTCAAGGTTAACACTTTTATGTCAAAATTAAATAAATGAGTCTAGCGCGCTCTATAAGCGATAAAATTGATTTCACTTAAAACCAATCAAAGACTAGAAAGTAAATATTGGATACCCAATCCATCTTGAAAATAAATAATATCCAAATCAACGGGTTTTCTAAGTCAACAGTTTTTAATGTATCAGAAAATGTTTACACACTGTTTTCCATTTAACAAAAATAATTTTAAGTGCATAAGACGACATCCAAAATTGCACAGATAAGTGATCTTTCCCCTCATGGTAAAAAACTTGTAATGCATTGATTTAACGTGGTTAATTTAATCATTTTATCTTCTCTGAATAAGCAGCCAGTGCAATATTTAATCAAAACAATCGCACCAGCAACAACAGCCTAATATTGCACTCTTCAAAATGATACAATACAATAAACTATGTTTTATTTTTTATATGCCTAAACTAGGGAAAATAAGTAAAAAGTTTATGTTTTACAAATTATTAGAAGATACCATGTTGATAACAACACAAATAAAACTAAAGTATCTCTTATATCCAAAGTAGCATTTTACATAAAAAACGACTTTAATGGCAGTATAGGATTCTTATGATTTTGACCATAGAAAATAGTGCCTTTCCCTATATCGTAAAGAACCTCAATGAAATAACCAAAAAACCCCGTATTTCACGAACACAGATAAGCTTTTAAAATGAAAAAATCCGTTAATGATGAAATAGATACATCACTCTATGCAGCTGTAGCAACCGTCGATGTCAGTGCCATTGTTGCCAATTATATCACTTTAGCCAAACGTGTAGCTCCAACGCAATGTTCAGCAGTTGTAAAGGCAAACGCCTATGGATTAGGAGCTCACAAAATTGCTCCTGCCCTTTATCAAGCTGGTTGTCGCACTTTTTTTGTCGCCCAAATCATAGAAGCACTCCAATTAAAAAGCATTTTACCATCAAATGTCACGATTTCCCTTCTGAATGGACTTCCACACTTAGCAGAAGAGTTTGTCGCACAATCTGGTATTGTTCCTGTTCTAAACTCTTGGAATGCCATTGAAAATTGGCAAAAAATTTGTCAAAAAAAAGATAAAAAATTTCCAGCAATTGTTCAAATCGATACCCATATGAACCGATTAGGACTTAATCAAAAAGAATTACAAAAACTCATCAAACACCCTACAATTTTCGAAAAAGCAGAAATAAAATATATTCTTAGTCACCTTTCTAACGGAGAAGATGATACCCATCCATCAAATTATGCCCAATTGACTGCTTTCAAAACGATCCTTGCGCAATTGCCTGCTTGCAAAGTTTCCTTTGCCAATTCTGGAGGTATCTTTCTAGGATCAGATTTTTATTTTGATCTTGTTCGTCCAGGCATTGCACTTTACGGAATCGCTCCCCAAGAAAAACACACATCCCTTCTAAAACCTGTTTTAAAACTTGAAGCCCAAGTCATTCAAAGCCGCGTTGTTGATATAGGAGCACCTATTGGTTATGGAGAAAGCTTTATAACCAACAGACCAAGCACTCTTGCAACCATTTCTATAGGCTACGCAGACGGCTGGCTCCGTGCTCTTTCGAATAAAGGAACAGTTTATTTCAATGGGCACAAACTTCCCATGGTTGGGCGGGTTTCTATGGATTCCATTATTGTAGATACGACCGATCTTGAACAAAAACCTCAAACAGGTGACTGGGTAGAACTCATTGGGCCCCATCAAACACTTGAAAAAGTATCTATAGATGCCGATACCCTTCCCAATGAAATTCTAACATCTCTTGGCTCCCGCTATAAATACATTTACACATAAAAACTCTTAAAAAAAATAAATTGATAAAAATCATCCTTTTAGAAAATTGAGGGGCTTTTACAAAAGATTTTACAACAATCAACCACATAGAATGGTCATAGACACCGTGCATTCACAGAAATCTCAAAACAGACAAGTTGATGGACTGTTTTATGGAAGTAGCTTTCACCCAAAATACAAAAACTTAGCCTTTCCCCATAAATTGACAAAAAAGCATCTACTACAAAGTTTTTAAAATTAACTGCCCAATTAAAATCATTCGCTTGCATACCACAAGCTGAACTATGTGTAGATAAAAATGATTTAAGAAAAGAATAATGCTTCTAACGAACCGCCTCAAATACCAAGGGCTGTAAGCAGCACCCACGAGCTGGAAAAGTGTATGATAGTGCCAATTTCCTTCTTCATAGAGCGTAAAGATAGTGGGGAATCAATGGATTTACCCTTACACCATTCACGAGCGCCGTCGCGAAATGGGATTGGGAGCGAAGTGTCTCTTTAAAACAAACACGTGAATTAACAACTCAAGTATATTCTTTTTGGAGCGTTCTGTTTTACATGAGGATCATTCCCCCACTAAAGAACACAATAAATATAAGGTATGGAGCAATGTGTAATCCCCATTATTAAAAAAATATTGCTTTAAATGCTTTTGAAAGCCGCAAAGCTGAATTAAGAGGAGATGACAAACTGAGGATTGATTTTCACCTTTACGGCTTTACATTTTCCCAAAATTAGATTGTCTTCCAGTTTCAAAGGTTACGTCAACAGAAATACACAATCCCCCCGCCCTCATCTGACAGACAAAAGCAGGAACGACTCATAAAGCTCTTTTTTTCTCAATCTCTAACTTAAAACATGTCGCTGCGTTAAGTTTGGATGTTGATTTACAGGTAACAGCGAAAGAACACGAGCTCTTAGAAAAACAGCGCCGTAAAGTCACAAACTGACTTGCAATGAAGTGGAAAGATGTGCCGGCTTTTATAAGACCCCTTGTAAAAAACAACCATAATACATTTGGCTTTGCGTTTGCTCATTCTGACAGGTGTTCTTACATATTTTTGCGTCATATTTATAAAAAGCAGATTAAAGAGAAATATTTAGACAATTCTTGACTCGAAAAGATGCAACAACAGAGTTTCGCGTGTCTTTATCATCAAAAACACTAAAATTGATTTTATTCTTTCTACAACCGGTCGTCGTCACCTTAGTGAGAAGTAGTATATCACAACACATGCAACAGACGTGCCCCTATCCTCATAGGTTTCACTCTCGTTTACATGAATTAGCTGGCTAGACCGATGCCGACTAGTCACTAAAACCATGTCATACGGTAGAAGACAAAGGAGAGCATGCCTATTGCCGACAAAACACAGCTTTTTTGTCGACTTTTTCGATTTTGCTCATGTTGTAAAAAAACAATGCAAAATTCTAGAAAATAGACAAATAACGCCATCATGATCAACAAGTAAAAAACCCACACAAAATGTGTGGGCTTTTTTTGTTTATGCAAATAAATAAATTAAATACATATTTGTTATTTAATAGGTATTTCCCAATGGCGGGCACGAACAAATGAGCATTCTGTCTCCCGCAACATTATCAATACGCGATACAGGAGGCCAATATTTATTGGCTGGATCAAGAGAACTGTTGGGAAAAACAGCTTCTTGTCGCGAATAGGGTCGTGCCCAAGCATCATCTAAAGTATCTGCCACTGTATGAGGGGCATTCACCAATGGATTATTGTCTTTTGGCCAAACCCCATTCCCAACTTTTTTCGCTTCTTCAGCAATAGAGAGTAAAGCATCACAAAAACGATCAATCTCTGCTTTTGGTTCTGATTCCGTTGGCTCAATCATCAAAGTTCCCGGAACAGGGAACGACATCGTGGGCGCATGAAATCCATAATCAATGAGACGTTTTGCAATATCATCAACACTCACCCCATACTGCTCTTTCAACACGCGTGTATCCACAATACATTCGTGCGCAACACGTCCATGCTTGCCCCGATAAAGAATGGAATAAGCGGCTGAAAGACGTGCCGCAATATAATTGGCATTTAAAATGGCTATTTGTGTTGCATATTTTAAGCCATCAGCCCCCATCATTCGAATATACATCCATGTAATTGCAAGAATAGACGCACTTCCATAAGGAGCAGCAGAAACCGCATGTGTTGTCCCATCCTGTTCATGACCTGGTAAGAATGGTTTGAGATGCGCTGCAACTCCAATTGGTCCCATACCAGGACCACCACCACCATGAGGAATGGCAAATGTTTTATGAAGATTCATATGACAAACATCAGCGCCAATATCCGCAGGACGAGCAAGACCCACAAGGGCATTGAGATTAGCACCATCAAAATAAACTTGTCCGCCATTTTCATGAATAATAGAACAAATTTCCTTAATGCTTTCCTCATAAACACCATGGGTTGAAGGATAAGTAATCATGAGAGCGGCCAATTTATCTTTATGCAATTGCGCTTTCATTTTGAGATCGTCTACATCAACATCACCATCGCTTAAACATTTTACCACAACGACTTCCATCCCTGCCATATGGGCCGAGGCTGGATTGGTACCATGCGCAGATGCAGGAATAAGACAAACTGTACGTTGATGTTCTCCCCGTGATTGGTAATATCGTCGGATAGCCAAAAGCCCAGCATATTCACCTTGAGCACCAGAATTTGGCTGAAAAGAAACTTGCGCAAATCCTGTAATTTCGCACAACCACGCATTTAACTGGTTGATCATCTCCAAATATCCCGCTGCATCCTCTTGTGAAACAAACGGGTGTATATTGGCCATACTAGCCCAACTCACAGGCATCAATTCAGCCGCCGCATTAAGCTTCATTGTACAAGAACCAAGAGGAATCATAGCACGGTCCAGCGCCAAATCCTTATCCGCCAAACGACGCAAAAAGCGCATCATATCTGTCTCTGAATGAACAGCATGAAAAAAAGGCTGAGAAAGAAAAGCAGCATCCCGTTTTTTTCCAAAAAGTCGTGGAGAAACCTGATCGCCTAATTGTGCCCCAAAAAGCTGCGCTAAAGCACCTGCATCTTCTTCTGTCGATAATTCATCAAAATTGATTGCAATAGTGTCATCATCGAGAACACGAATAAGGCGCCCACCTATTTTGGCTTGATGCGCAATCTCTCGCGCTTTTCCCTTAACAGAAATACTAACACAATCAAAAAAGCTTTTCCCTTCAACATGAACCCCTGCTGCTTCTAAACCAGCAACAAAACAACATGTTAAATGATGAATTCGCTGCGCAATTTCTTGTAAACCTTTCGGCCCATGCCAAACAGCATAAGCGGTTGCCATATTAGCCAATAAAGCCTGCGCTGTACAAATATTTGACGTCGCTTTATCGCGCCGAATATGTTGTTCGCGTGTTTGCAAAGCTAAACGAAAACCAACACGCCCTCTCGTATCCACGGATTGACCAACAATACGCCCTGGAATAAGCCGCGTTAACGCATCACTCACGGCAAGGTAACCAGCATGTGGACCACCAAATCCCATTGGAACGCCATAACGCTGCATAGAGCCAACAACGATATCTGCCCCCCATTGAGCCGGTGGCTCCATAAGGGTAAGCGCTAAAGGATCAGCCACAACGATAACTAAAGCTCCCTTTTCCTTTGCCTCTTTTATGATCTCACTGTAATCATGAAAAGAGCCTTTTGTATCTGGCCAAGATAAAACAATTGCTGCTGTATCAGAAGCAATTTCGCCATTTTGGCTAATCTGAATCCCTTGTGTTTCAGCACGCGTTTGCACAACACTCAAAATCTGAGGATGTAAAAGACTCTGAAGAGAAATTTTTGTTTTTTTCTCACGGGAAAAGCGAAAAGCGAGAGCATTGGCTTCAGCTAAAGCAGTTGCTTCATCAAGAAGAGAAGCAGCAGCAACAGGCAAACCTGTTAGTTCACTAACCAATGTCTGAAAATAAAACAAAAGTTCTAAACGACCCTGGCTAATTTCTGCTTGATAAGGCGTATAAGCAGTATACCAAGCCGGATTTTCAAACAGATTTCGTAAAATAACCGGAGGCACATAAGTTCCATGATATCCTTGTCCAATAAAACTTTTGTGCACATGGTTACGCTCCATCATCTTGGAGAGTTCTTCCAAGGCTTGTCCTTCACTAGCAGCCTCTGGAAGATTCAATGAACGTCCCAAGTGGATAGAGTGTGGAACAGCTTGAGAAATGAGTGTATCAACACAATCAAGCTCTAAAATATCAAGCATTTTTTGTGTTTCATCAGGACGCAGCCCAATATGTCGAGAAGAAAAAGAACGCTCGATCATGCCACTCATCCAATCAAAGCCTTATAAGCATCTTTATCTAACAACCCTTCCAGTTGTGTCTCATCCTGCAATGTCATTTTCCATAACCAGCCTTCTGTTTCGGGTTTCTGATTCACCAGTTCAGGATTATCAGCCAATGCTTCATTTATTTCGACCACTTCACCATCAAGAGGAGCATAAACATCTGAAGCCGCTTTCACTGATTCCACAACAGCCGCCGCCTCTCCTTTAGAAAGTTTTGTTCCACTTTGTGGTAAATCAACAAAAACCAAATCCCCTAATTGCTCTTGCGCATAATGCGTAACCCCAACAGTCACCACTTGCCCTTCAACGCTAAGCCATTCATGGTCTTGTGTAAAATAAGTTTTAGACATAAAAAATCATCCTTTAAAATAACGTTGTTCAACAAAGGGAAGTGAATGAACTGATAATACAATCTTTTTGCCTCGCAGTTCTGTAAAGACTTGTGTCCCTTCAACTTTAAAATCAACAGGAACGTAACCCATCGCGACAGGACCATCAAAAGAAGGACCAAAACCACCTGATGTTACAACGCCAATCTCATTACCTTGATCATCAAGAAGCACCGCACCGGCACGAATAGGTTGACGCGTTTGCGGTTTTAATCCAACACGACAACGAGCAGGTCCTTTTTGCAGTGCTTCAAGAAAAGCTTTCGCACCATAAAATTGTGCTTTTTCTCGAACACTTTTAGGAACAGCCCATATTAGAGCCGCATCAATAGGTGTCGTATCAGGGGTAATATCATTTCCATGCAAACACAGCCCTGCTTCCAACCGCAAGCTATCGCGTGCTGCAAGTCCAATCCACTCAACACGAGAATCACTCAGCAATTTTTCAGCCAACATATGCGCATGCCCTATAGGCAAAGCAATTTCAAAACCATCCTCTCCCGTATAACCAGAACGCGTTATAAACCAATCCTGCTGTGGTTCGAATCCTTGCATAAAGAACAATTCATTCCCTGGTAAATCGGCATCAGCAAGAACAGCTGCCGCTTCAGGACCTTGAAGAGCAAGCAATACCCTTTCAAGGGCAATCACTTGACATTCAAAATCAACCGCACGCTTTTCCAATTCTACAAAATCAGCCTGTGCATTCCCAGCATTGGCGACCAACATAAAACGGCCCTCTTCCAAACGGGTAATGATAAGATCATCAAGAATACCAGCCTGCTCATTAAGCAAATAATTATACCGTGAATGCCCAATCTTTAAAGCTGCTGCATCAATGGGGAAAGCATAGGACAAAAATTCCACGGCTTGTGCCCCTTCAACCGCAATCAATTTCATATGAGAAATATCAAAAAGTCCTGCATGTGCACGCGTATGAAGATGTTCTTTCAAAACGCCAAGAGGATAAGTTAAAGGCATGTTCCAGCCCGCAAAAGCACCAAATTTTGCTCCTGCTTTTTCATGCAAATCATATAAAGGAAGTGTTTTTAAAAAAGATGTTTCTTGTGCTGTGCCCATAATAACTCCAAAGCTGCGCTAACGCCCACAGAATATGGCCGTCTCTGCCCCCTCTGTCATCAACCTGAGAGACTCGCGAAAAGATTTTTCGCTTACACCTTCGGCGCGGGTTCTCCCGACTTTCCAGATCTGCCTTCTTCCTTTTACGGTCCTTAAAGCCTGAGAGATTATGGGCTATTTCCCCTTCGGCGGCAATGCGAAAATTTGCAATCTGCACTCTCCCGCAAAAGAATGAAAGAAACGATAACGCTCTTTCCAGCATATTTAAACCTATAGCCTATCTTTATCACACTGTCATTAGTAAAGTGATGAAAATGTTCTCATTTTAAAACTTGCATAAGCTGCTTCAAAAGATTTATAATAGTGTCCTTTTGAACCTTACAAAAATTGCAAGGAACACATTTTAGGAAGTTTAAGACAAAAATCAAAAGCTATAAACAAAAATACCTCTTGAAAATCATGCAAAACGTCACACACTAAAAAGATCGCAAAGCAATATTCTTTCGCGCGCAGTTCAACCTTAAAGATAGGGTTTCATATTCTTTATTTAGAATTAAGGACTTCAAGTATTTTATAAGTATGATTTTAATGCACAAGAAGTGGTTTTTCTGCTTTACTCCATAGTGTCATAAATTGCGACTATCTACAGACTAAAACTACCGAACAAAGGTGACAAAATACTCATGAAAGCTGGTAATATCTCTTACAATTGCGAAAATGATCTTCCAAAGCAAATTGCTCTTTTTCCTTTAGAAGGTGCACTCTTACTACCCGGTGGTTTTTTATCACTCAACATTTTTGAACCAGAATCACTTGAAATGATTGAAAACGTTATGGTAACTGATCGTCTATTGGGCATTATTCAACCACTTTCATCGGATACAGACCGCTTCTCTACACAACTTTATAAAACAGGCTGTATAGGGCGCATTACAAACTACAGTGAAACAGGAAATGGACAACTGTTCATTATCTTACAAGGTGTTTGCCGCTTCACCTTAGAACAAGAATTGACAAACACAAAATCTTATCGAACAGCTCTCATCCAATCAAACATAAAAGACTTGCAAGAATTTGATATTGAAGAAAACATTAACCGAGAGAACTTACTCGACGTTGTAGAAAAATATCTAACCATACATGAAATGGAATATAATTGGAGCAGTATCATAGAAGCCCCTACACCTATATTGGTTAATGCTTTTTCAGCCCTTATCCCCTTTACACCAGCAGAAAAACAAGCTCTCCTTGAAGCTCCAGATATCGAAAGCCGTGCCCAAACTCTTCTTGCATTAACAGAGCGCTCACTCATGAAACAAACAAGAACAGATTACCGCTTAAACTAATGAATGTCCCAACATGAAAAAAATGACCACAGATCCCAAAATGCTCGAATTGCTCGTCTGCCCAATAACGAAAGGCACTCTCTCTTTCAACCGAAAAACACAAGAACTCATTTCTCTCAAAGCCAAACTTGCCTATCCTATTCGTGATGGCGTTCCCATTATGCTTGCCTCAGAAGCGCGCCCTTTGCAAAACAATGAAGAAATAACGCATAAAAAATAAAAAACCCTCATGCAATTTTCCTCTACAAGCCCACTGCTATCAATCCTCTATCAATATGATATCTCAATATCTACGATTTCTGAAAAAAGAGTTTTACAATAAAGATATTTATATCGCTTTACACCTTGTAACAAAAGCCAAAAATATCATCAGATTTATCTCATTCCAGCCTGTTCATACTGAAGCAATCAAAACCATTCGCTTGCACCACACAAGCATCTGAACAAAAACAATTAAAAAAGGGAATAAAAATGGCTCTTCTGAACTTCTTAAAAGCAAGAATTATAATAACATTTTGAACCAACTCAGGTAAATGAAATTTATTTATTAAATATAAGATTGTTATATTTCATGAACTTTACGTTATACCCTTCACGAGCAACATGTTTGAGATACCTCGATTTAAGATGAAGAAAAACGATAAGCTGTATCATCTTATGTATACCATATCGGGACAAGAATATTTATCTGTTTGTTTACTTTTCAAAGCGGGGAAACAGCCTAATTTTGTGGAGAAAACATAAAATCGTAAAGGAGAAAATCACCCCATTACCTTGCCATCACCCTTTAATTTCGCTTTACAATTTTTACAAGTATCTAAAGTATCTCAAGCAATATTTTTATGTATAATATACGCATTAATTACGTGAAAACTTGAAACAACAAACAAGAAACACTGTTGTAATTTCAATTGACGATTGAAAGTAATTGCCTTATGAAGGAGGCTTGTGTTTTTGGTTGTATACGCGACAATCAAATAGGGTCTGGAAGCCCGAAAAACTCAAACTAGAAATAAAACCGCTTTTGCGGATATCCCGGAATTTCCGGGGGCTCTTGTTATGTCCAAGTGCTTTCAGCACTAAAAGCAAGGGGCTGTTTTGAGTCAGCACTTCCAGACCCCGGAATACTAATGCGAGGGCGCTCGCAACCGGTGGGGACATCAAGTGAAAGCCAAAAATCTACATTTTTACGATATTTCTTTAGGCCAAAAAATTCGCTTCAGAAGAAACGTCATGGGTTTTTCTCAAAAACAATTAGGAAGTCATTTAGGCGTAACATTCCAACAAATCCAAAAGTATGAAAAAGGCTTAAATCGCGTAAGTGCAAGACGTTTACAGGAAATTGCTCATATATTAGATGTTCCCGTTTCCTTCTTTTATGCTGATAGCGCAAAAAAAGAAGAGAGCCCCTATCATTGTGATGACAGAATAGCAAGCAAAGCAGAATATTTACTTTTAAAAAATTTCAGAATACTGACCCGCAAAAAACAAAGAGCAATTTTGCAGTTGATTTCTGATGAAAAAATGACCCCTTATTTTCATAAATTCACTGAAAGGACAATCAACGTCCTTAATAATCTTGACAAGAATTGTGACTGTCTCCCCACACCTCATGAGAATGAAAATTCTTAATCTAATCTGATTTGTAAATAATCCGAATTCTAACGAGTTTAACTTAGAAATAGCACGTTGATTTATAATGATAATCTAACGTTATTGATATTGAATAAGTGTTTCGAATATCGTAAAATTCTTTCATTTCAAACGTGTTCTATATTGTATCAATCAAAATCTCTTGTTTGCACAACACAAGCAAAGTTGGCGTGTGAGTAAAAATGTACAAAAAGGCATACCTCTTATTGAATCGTCTCACATACCAAGAGCTGTAACGACATTGGGTGCTAAAAAAATGTATGATGGTGCTAACTTGCTCTTTTATTAAACGTAAATATGGGAGTGTTCAACGGCTTTCCACTCATATGACTCACTTAAACAAAAGGCTCTCCAAACAAGCCTAAGAATATTCCCACACACTAAAAAAACACTTAAATATATCGAGAAAGATTAAAGATCTTATACCACCATACTACAAAGATTGATATTTATAGCAAAATAGGATTAAAGTAAAAATAAGAAATATAAAGTAAAAAATAGACACGAAAAAAATATATGTATAACTTTCATAAGAATTTATCTATATATGGATACTTAAGTTTATTCTGTTGTGCCATAAATTCTATCATTTAAGGTATGAGGGCATGAAGCACGCATACCTCCTTGAAACATTCAAATGTTTTTTAGATACCCAATATCTTTTTAAATATTTTTAGGCCTGCTTGTTGAGCCTTTAGTTTAAGTGAAAAATGGGAAGCCGCTAGAATCTAGCTGTTTACAGACTGTAATAGGAAGCTTCGCTTTTAAAGGCATAGGGAGAAAATCAAATAATTCAACAATTAACAGATAAAGTATTAAAAGATTCCACCAACGCGATACGTAATACCATCTTTAAAAAATTCAAAAGTGTGAAGGTAAACAATTGACAGAAGATAAGGAATTCACTTAATTAAAGTGTTTTCTAAAGAGATAATAGCTTAGCGTAAAATATTCAATTTTTTCAATTCTGAAAGATTAAAAAAGACGTATCATTTGAAATAAAACAATTTATTGTGCTAACGATGATGATTGCTGTGCACAAAATTGAGTTGTTGAAAATCAAAAATATAATTTAATGATGTTCCTTGACCAACTCACTCTCTCCTGAGTATAGCACGGGGAATAAATGTGGAGAGACATGAGGAGTATATAGAAAATGAGTTTTAAAGTTGCAATTGTCGGCGCGACCGGAAATGTTGGTCGTGAAATGCTTACAATTTTAGAAGAACGTGGTTTTCCTGCGCATGAAATTGTCCCTCTAGCATCACGACGCTCATTAGGACAAGAAGTTTCTTATGGAGATAAAACTTTAAAAGTAAAAGCACTGGATACTTACGATTTTTCTGACACAGATTTTTGTCTTATGTCTGCGGGAGGAAGCATTTCCAAAGAATACGCCCCTAAAATCGCTGCTGCCGGCTGTGTCGTCATCGATAATTCCTCCACGTGGCGCTATGATGCCAATGTTCCGTTAATAGTCCCTGAAGTCAATGGCGAAGCTATAAATGCCTTTTCTAAGCGTAATATTATAGCAAATCCTAATTGTTCAACAATTCAACTGGTCTTAGCTTTAAAACCTCTCCATGATGCTGCAATCATTAAACGTGTTGTTGTCTCTACATATCAATCGGTTTCTGGAGCTGGTAAAGAAGGAATGGACGAACTTTTCGAACAATCACGTGCAGTTTTTGTTGCAGACCCAATTACATCAAAAAAATTCACTAAACGTATTGCCTTTAATGTCATTCCTCATATCGATGTTTTCATGGAAGATGGTTATACAAAAGAAGAATGGAAAATGACGGTTGAGACGAAGAAAATTCTCGATCCGAAAATTAAATTAACGGCCACTGCTGTTCGGGTCCCTGTCTTTATCGGTCATGCCGAAGCCGTCCATGTTGAATTTGAAAAACCACTAAGCGCATCTGAAGCACAAGCGCTCCTCCGCGATGCACCAGGCTGTCAGCTTATCGATAAACACGAAGATGGTGGTTATACCACACCTTATGAAGGTACCGGAGAAGATGATACCTTTATTAGTCGTGTTCGTGAAGATATCACCGTTGAAAATGGTTTAGCTTTCTGGGTTGTCGCCGATAATTTAAGAAAAGGAGCAGCATTGAATGCCGTTCAAATTGCTGAATTGCTCATTTCTCGTAATTTGATAAAGCCTAAGTCCGCAAATTAATGCCCTGTCCGAAAAGATGAAGAGCCCTAACCGGTCTGTCAAAAGTCCGGCTTCTCTTCAGTATAATCTTTTCCAGCTGAGGATTCATATCACCATCCTAAAGAACCGTAATTCGAGGTATTGACAAATTTTACTCTGAATATCCTTGAATGCCTCACCACCTTAAGTTAAGCATTGCCGCCTTAATACCATTTTACGGTACAATAGGATCAGCAGCATAAGCATTTTTTGCTTTATGCTGCTGATCCTATTTGTCATTCCGGTTGTGAAATTAACTTTACCCTTATCGAGCAGGATAGGTCACGACACGGTAACGCGTTTCATTACGTTCAAAATTTTTGTAATTGACATTATTAGGAAAGGAGGGATTATAAGCACTCACGTGCTTTACAGAAACGCCTTGTGCTTTTTGCGACGGATTTAAAATTGTTCGTTCATCCCTTTTTTTAACACCTGTAGAATCGATAATCACATCTGTTCTGTATAGTTTTTGCATATTTTTCCGTGTTTTTTGAATCGCCGGAAGAGCTTTAAAGTCGGAAACAGCCTGTTTTACTTTTTCTTTTGGCGATTTTACCATGGCTTTTGATTTTACAGGCATCCTTTTAAAAGCAATGGTAGGAACATTGTTAACATTGACGTAACGTGCAGATGCCCAACCAACTTTTCCGTGATAACCAAGAGAACACCAAGTTTTATTGGATAGGCAGCCATAAATTTGCACTTTTGCTCCCATTGGAACCATTGCGATAACTTTATAAGCTGTCGCAGGACCTGTGCGTAAAGATACCTGACCTGATGCAACACGAGCAACTGTTCCTGTAATGGTTCCAGCTTCTGCGTGAAAAGCAGTCACAGCCACCTCTGACGCTCCCAAAGCCCATAAAATCATTGTTGTTGATAAAAATTTCTTTCTTAACATTATTTTTCTTCCTCTCTAAAACATGTGAAGGGCAAAATTTCGCCTTTACAAAAATTTGCCGCGTTTAAATCCAATGATCAGCAACCTTTATCCCCCCAAAGACCCCACAACATTGCAACAAAATCTCTCTTTATCGCCTACACGAACACGGCCTTTTGATCTTGATTGCGCAGTATGTTCTTCATGAATTTACGGCTAAAGCATCATCTGATTGTCCGGTTCTTCAACCAATCGTCCCTTAAAGAAGTTTTTTAAGTGTCATTGGTTCCCTCAACAAATGATTGCAATAGAAGAATTGATTGCCCGAATTTCAGAGCATTTCTGAGAATGAATGATGATCAGCCCTCAAAACAACTAAAATAGAAGGAAAAATAATACTCTTTGAAAAATAAAAGTGATTGAATATTCTCTAAAGCTTGTATAACTTTAAATCTCCCTAAAAAAATACAGAGCATATTGACACTTCCCTCAAAAAATCTCCTGGAAAAGAAAGTTAAAAGTACATGACATTAAAATTTTTTTCTCGTAGTCGGATTATAGGATTATTCCTCTCTCTCTTTGCTCTTTTTTTATCTACGGTCTTTGTCATGGCTACAGACAAATCAAAAATCAAACTTGGTATTATGGAAGGGCGGGATGCGATTATTTGGAAAACTGCTGCTGAACAGGCTAAAAAAGACGGTTTAGATATTGAACTCGTTTATTTTTCTGATTACGCTTTGCCTAATGACGCTGTTAACGCAGGAGAGATCGATGCGAATGCTTTTCAGCACGCCCCTTATCTTAATGAACAAATGAAACAACGTGGCTATAAACTTTCAATTGTCGGCTATACATTTATTGCTCCAATCGGTGTTTATTCACACAAAATAAAAGACTTAAAAGATCTTCGTGATGGTGCACATGTTGGTATTCCGAACGACCCATCTAATGGTGGAAGAGCCTTACTTCTTCTCAATTCTTTAGGTCTCATTAAATTAAAAGATTCTCATAATATTCTTGCATCTCCGCTTGATATTATCGAAAATCCTAAAAACCTGCAAATTCGTGAGCTCGATGCCGGTATGTTAGGGCGAGCTATTGACGATTTTGATCTTGCAATTATAAACACAAACTGGGCTATTGTTTCCGGATTAAACTTCGAAAAAGATGTAGTCGCATGGGAGAGCGCAAAAAATAATCCTTATGATAATATCATCGTTGTACGCACGAGCGAAAAAGATGAGCCATGGGTTAAAAAATTAGTTGCCGCTTACAATAACGATCTTATCCGTGCAAAAATCAAAGAGATTTTTGGCAAAACCGCCCAAACATCTTGGTAATTGTGCCAAATATCCGAGTAATTGTGCCAAATGTCCGAGTAATTGTGCCAAATGTCCGAGTAATTGTGAATGGAAAAACCTACTCTTATCTCCTTAAAAAACATCAGCCGTTGTTTTAACAAAACGGCTGGTATTCCGGTAATTAATAATCTCTCTTTAAATATCCATGCTGGTGAAATCCTTGGCATTATTGGGCGCAGTGGAGCAGGAAAATCAACACTTATCCGCTGTTTAAATGGGTTAGAGAAGATTGATGCAGGGTCCATTTTTTTTGAAGGTGTTGATATTTCCAATCTATCAGAGATAGAATGGGCGCCTTACCGTCAACGAATTGGGATGATTTTTCAACATTTCAATCTTCTCTCATCGCAAAATATTCTTGATAACATTGCATTGCCGCTTAAATTAAGTGGTGTAAGTAAAAAACAACGCCACAAACGTGCCCTTGAACTGATTGAATTGGTTGGGTTATCTGGGAAAGAATATTGCTATCCGGCACAATTGTCAGGGGGGCAAAAACAACGCGTTGGCATTGCTCGTGCGCTCGCTGCTAATCCTAAAATATTGTTATCAGATGAAGCTACCTCTGCTCTTGACCCTGAAACAACACAATCTATTCTAGAGCTCCTTGCTGATATTAATAAACACCTCAATCTCACGATTGTGCTCATCACCCATGAAATGGAAGTTGTGCGCACCATAGCGCATCGCGTTGTTGTTCTTAATCAGGGGAACATTGTAGAAGAAGGACGTGTGAAAGACATCTTTACATCACCGCAAGACGATACAACCATAGCCATGCTCAAGCTTGTCACCCCGCAACTTCCTGAAAAATTTGCGAAAAATCTCAAACCAATCGGGCGAGAAGCTGTCATTGAAATTAATATTGCCGGTGAAATTGCCCAGCAGCCTTTTCTTCATCTTCTAGAAAATGAGAGTGGTTTAAAAGCACGTATTTTGCATGGTGGCATTGATACAGTTCAAGATGAAACCATCGGGAGACTCTTCTTGGCTCTTCCTGGAGAAGATAAAGAAGCTTTAGAAAAAGCTGTTCAATGGTTAACGAAAAAAGGACGATATTGTGAGGTCTTAGGCTATGTTTAATGTTCTGTCTCATGAACTTCCCCAAGCTGTTATTGATACAATATTGATGACACTTAGTGCTTCTTTTATGGCATTTATTATAGGGCTTCCCCTTGGTCTTCTTCTTCACACAACAGCACGCGGGGGGATTTTTTCCTCATCTCTCATCAATCGCCCTTTAAGCATGATCATTGACAGTATTCGTGCCATTCCCTTTATTATTCTTGCATTTTATCTTCTTCCCGTTACGCGTATCGTTGTAGGAAGAGGGATAGGAATGCCTGCTGTAATTTTTATACTGACCATTTCAGCTATCCCTTTTTATGCACGCATGGCGGAACTCTCTTTTAAAACCGTTGAAAACGGTCTTATTGAAGCGATCCGCTCTATGGGGGCAAGCCGTCTTCAAATTATCAGACATGTTCTTATTCCTGAAGCTCTCCCTAGCCTGATTACAGGTTTTACAGTCATGGTCATTTCTCTCATAGGAGCCACCTCACTTGCTGGATATCTTGGTGGAGGCGGTTTAGGGGATATGGCAATCCGCTACGGCTATCAACGCTATAATACCTTCATCATGACCATCGTCATCATCCTTTTGATCATGCTCAATATTATAACCCAATGGACTTCTGATAAAATCGTACAAAAACTTGATAAAACAAAACATTAAAAGACTTAGAATTTCACATGCCAATACCATCATCCTCTTTGCCACTTCCAAAGTGCTTCCCCCTTGCCTATCGAAAACGCTCATAAGAGATTAGGAACTTTTTTCTTAAACAGTTTTTATCTCTTCCCATCCGTTTGTAAAATGAAAGAAAATAGTTTTAATTGATTGAATATAAAAGGGGATAAAATAAGAGATCTCACAGTATGTGAGACTCTCTCTTAACATAAAAATGATAAATTATCATGTCAAATTAAGACATTGGTCACGACCTTTCCCAACCTTAGAGAACATATTGAACTTATATAGAATCAACCAAAACCTCTCGCTTGCACGTTACAAGCGGGAAGAGCTGGGTGAGTAAAAACTATATAAGAAAAGAAGGCAGGCATGCCTCTTATGAATTATCTCAAGCGCCAAGACCTGTCTTAACATTGGCGGTTAGCATATAATATGATGGTGTCGGCTTTCTTCTTTACAAAGCATAAAGATAGGGGTGCTCAATGGCTTTATCATTATACCATTCACAGGCGCCATTGCGAAATGGGTGTAACAAGCGTTGAGAGATGTTTCTTTAAAATAAGCCCGTGAATTGACAACGCAAGTATATTCCATTTGAAGCGTTCTGTTTTACGTGATGGGTATGATCCCATTAAAGAACGCTATAAACAAAAGCGTGAAGCAATGCACTATCTACATTAAGAAACTCCTCTTCAAAACGATCTAGGAAAATAGCAACCTGCTATGGCCATCAACGCTATGATAGCTCCACTATATCTATCATCCTATAGATTATTCTCAATATTATCATTGAAGAAACTTCTAATAGAATTGTATAAAAATTTTATAAAATAAAGCACTCAAATAATCTAGATATTGGAAGGTTTTTCTTCCAAAATAGCAACAATAAGCCATTGAGCTGTAAGAGCTGGTTTTTTTAACTTTTCAATTTCCACCGTAACCCCATAATGGAAAACCACTCGACCAGAAGGGCGAATTTCTGCGTCGTCTAACACAAAACGCGCACGTATCCGTACCCCTGTTTTCACAGGACTCATGAAGCGTACTTTATCGAAACCATAATTAATCCCCATTGTGCTCCCTTCTAACTCTGGAAGCGCCTCATAAGCGAGCGTAGACAAAAGCGATAATGTTAAAAAACCATGAGCAATCGTGCCGCCAAAAGGTGTCTTTTTAGCCTTTTCCTCATCAACGTGTATCCATTGATGATCATCTGTAGCACATGCAAACTGATTAATCATATCCTGTGTAACAAGACGCCACTCCGATAATCCCATTTCTTTCCCAATAAAACTGGTGACATCTTGTACTGCTATTTTTTGCTGCATAACGCTATTCCTATTTTATTTGATAAAAGCAACCACCCCTCTTGCTTTTATAAAATCCATTGATTAGAGCATCAAGAATAAAAGATTAATTGTCTTAAAAACAAATGCACTTTATGAATGAGAAAAGTTCTTTAGCAGAATAGTTTTCAAATGGGAAAAAAGAATGGCAAGCAATGTGAACCTAACAGGTTTAGCGCATGATTTAAAACAACGTGCAGAAAAGCATCCCCCCATCCGTATTGGACTGATTGGTTGTGGTGAAATGGGCACAGATTTATTATCAAGTATTGCACATATGGATGGTATAACAGTCGCAGCTGTAGCCACTAGAACGCCGTCACGTATTTTTGATGCCGCTACACTAGCCTATGGCGAGGGTGGACATGTCTGTGAAGTTGAAAATACTTATGCTCTCACGCAAAGCATTGAAAAAAATTTGATTGCAGCAACAGATGATATTAACCTTGTTTTACGTCATGAACAAATTGATATTATCGTTGATGCAACAGGCTATCCCGAAGCAGGAGCAGAAATTGGTATCAAAGCGCTTGAGAATAACAAACATCTTGTCATGATGAATGTTGAAGCAGATGTTACAATTGGCGCTTATCTCAAACATGAAGCAGAAAAACGAGGGCTTATTTATACACTTGGTGCCGGCGATGAACCAACTGCTTGTATGGAACTCATAGAATTTGTTTCAGCCCTTGGACATAAGATTGTTGCAGCGGGTAAAGGAAAAAATAATCCTCTGCGCTTTGATGCTACACCTGACGCTTACGAAGAAGAAGCATACCGGCGTAATATGAATGTGCGCATGTTGGTCGAATTTATTGATGGTTCCAAAACGATGGTTGAAATGGCAGCCATTGCCAATGCCACCGGACTTCTCCCCGATTGCCCAGGAATGCATGGACCACGAGCAGCGCTACAAGATTTAAACAAAGTGCTTATTCCAAAACAAGATGGGGGCATTTTACAGCAATATGGTGTTGTAGATTATTCAATAGGTCTAGGTGTTTCACCTGGTGTCTTTGTCATTGCCGAAATAGCACACCCGCGTTTACGCGAACGTATGGAAGATTTAAAAATTGGTCAGGGGCCTTACTTCACCTTTCATCGCCCCTATCATTTAACAGCAATGGAAGTTCCCCTCACCTGCGCACGTATTATGCTTTATGGCAAAAAAGATATGGTTCCTCTTAGCCATCCCGTAGTAGAAGTCTGTGCTGTTGCTAAAAAAGATTTACATCCAGGTGATCAGCTAGACTTTATCGGTCTTTATACTTATCGTGCTTGGATAATGAACATTGCAGAAGCACGCGCTCACCACGCCATTCCTTGTGGTCTTTTGGAAAAAGCAACAGTAACAGCCGCAATTAAAAAAAACGAACTCATTACAGTACATAATACTGCTATTCGTGAAGATCAATGGATTGCACGTCTTCGTGCTAAACAAGACCTTTTACTTCATTGCCCTTCTTCCGCTAAGCTATAAACACTCCTAAATTACTTTACTTAACAGTATCCTTCCCTTACGCAACAGAACAACCCAGAATACACTTGTATCAAAAATTCAGGCTTCTGTTTTAATAAAAGCATTTTCCAACGACGCACATCACCACTTCGCTCTCACAATATGTCCCGTAAATGCGACAGTATAAACCACCCCATGAGATGGCATAAGGTTCATTGTGTATCACTATCTTTGCTCTATAAAGCTACAAACTGGCATCATCATTTTATTTGCCAATATTACAACAGCGCATAGCACTTGAGATAATTCATGAGAAGAATTTTTACTCTTTTTTTCTTTAATAATTTTGTCCATACACGAACACAACTTGTTATACGTAAAAAATACTTTTGATGGATTTAACATCAAACAAATTTGAAATGATAAATAATAATTTCTCATTTTTCTTATTGCATGAGAGCCATGAATACAGGGATATTTTTTATTTTATCCCCTTATGAAAGATAAAAAATTTAAAAAGGATAAAATATACCTTTGATGAATAATCTTCATATGAGAGAAGGTAGACAATATTAAAAGGCTGTTAGAGAGAGTGATTATACTAGCCTTATTACTAGGATAATAACCATAGACTATAAAAAATCAGGTTACACTACTTTGTAAAAAAAATATAAATGTAAAACATTGAACTTTAATAATGTTAATAAAAGCTACATTTATTATTAAGAATAGTAATTTTATTATCAAATACAGTATAAATGATTTCAAGTATGTATTTTTTTCAACATAATGAAATGAACAAAAAAGTCATCGACTTTATCGATGATCTTTCTATTAAAGTGTAACGAATATTCCCCAAAGAGATAAAACAGCACCTAATACATCCCCAATACATAAAGAAGCAAGAAGTGATAAAATACCTACCCCCCCCAAAAAGCTGAACCTGAAAAGGCAGCAGCTTTTTCAGCTTTCCCCAAAGCAATACCATCTTGTTCCTCAACGCCTTGAATAACTGCTCTATTCACAGTTTTAATAGCTACATTTTTTTCTAATGTAGAAATAGTAATTGCCATTCTCTCTTGAAATTGATTTTTTAAAAAACTTGCATTTCCCGCTATAGTTTGTACAAAAAAAAGAATAAATAGTGTAAAAGTGAATGAACATACACGATTTTTAAATATTTTAAACATAGCTTTCTTTGCTCCTCTTTTTCTTCACTGAAAAAATGAAGTAATCTTCACATATATAAAAAACAAAACTTATATTTAATCATTTATATAATCAGACATAATAAAATATTATATGTAATTTTGTTATTACAATATAACACATTATGTATTACATGTAAATACACAAAAAACAATAAATGATAAAAACGATTTATTCCTTTTACATTATAATAACTTAAGATACTAACAGTAATATTTTGTCATTTTTTATTTCTATTCTTCAAAGTAATAATAATTTATAAAATTTCTCATTATAATAAATATTAAAAAACAAATTCATTTAAAAAGTTAAATAATAGAGATTTTATAAATAATTTAAAATGAAGTTTTAAAGAACTATATCATTTAAAACTGTCAATATAATGATAATACTTATATATTATTTAAATAAAAACAAAAATAGAATATTGTTAGTGAATCTTTTATTATATAACTCATCAGTAATATTGAAACATAAAATTGGTATCGAATAAAAACCTTGATCTAAAACAAGTTTATCCTAATAAATAAACCTTAAAATAGTGTACTCTTTTTCTATAAAACAGGTATAAATTATAAAAAGCAATTAAGATCTCTATTTTCAAATGGAAGAGACGTTAATAAAATGATTCTCAACTTTTACTGATATATAAAAAGAAAAAAATACTGCTAGCATCTTAAAAAAGGTAATTCAGCCCCCTTTATCCCATACAGCATAAAGAACACAAAATATTGACTTTCAAACCTAATAAAACAAACGCATGAAATAAGTAAATCTATCAGATTTACAAAAAAAATATAAGCAATACTAGAACACCAACAAACTACCTAAAACCAGATAAAAAGAGAGTCATGAAAAATGAGATGATCCCCAAAATACTAAAAAAACTTTCTTTCTTAATTTTCATAAAAGTTATTCCATATTTTTCGTCAATATTGTAGATCACAACCATATTTATATTTTAAGTAATTATATTTACTCTATATTAGTAACAAATAATTCTCTTTGAACGAAATTTTTAGCAATATTCACATAACTGTCTTCAATTTGTGCAAAATAAATAATAATAATAAAGAATTAATCAAATTCTTGAAAGAAAAGGAATAGAGAAACTTACTAAAAAATTGCATTTTTAAAATACCAACTTAAGTAAGCACATTGAAAAAATAACGCCATGAAAACTGATATTGAATGATAAATTCATCAACCGATCACTTTAATCGCAAAATATTAATCTATAATAATAATTTATTGTTTTGCATGTTGAATGAGAAAGCTGACGATTATAAAACTCTCTTAATTTTAACTCTGTTTATATTGAATCAATCAAATTTCTTCACTTGCAAATCACAAACGAGATCGGTGTGTGTGTGTAAACACACTTGAAGAAAGGAAAATATCACTTATGAGGTATTTTAACTAACAAGCGCTGTTAACACAGTATTGAAAACTAGCAAAGTGAATGATGATACCCATTTTTACTTTAAAAGTGTAAATATGGTGGAACACAATAGATTTTATATTATAAGGCTTTACCGTTATACTATTCACGGGCGCCGTTGCAAAATAGGCTTGGATACCTTGAGAAATGTTTCTTTAAAACAAAAGCGTCAATGTGCAACACAATGGCGTTCTGTTTATTATGTATCCAACGGTGTTTCTTACTGAATCATCTTATAAACTGCTCTATGAGATTACAAATTCATCTTACGTGAATTCTTCCCTTTATATTTATTTTTTCTCATGAACACTAAAATCTGTTAAGACACTATCCAAAGTAAAATCAATCAACAAATATTTCTATTCTTTTGTAATATACAGATAATTGAATAGAGTTCCTGATTGCAACAAAAGTCTGTACTATTGCAATAATAGAAATACTTTGATTATCCTCGCTCTATAATAAAAAAGAATATGTAATTTACAGAAAAAATTACATTTTTAATAAATAATGAAAAATAATTTTTCATTATTTATGTGAAGTATTTAATATGCATAAATATTTATTTATTAAAAAATGATAATATACATCAGAAATACTTACAAAAGACAACTATCTTGAGAAAGATTGCCTAATATTACAGAAAAGTTGCGTTGGCATTGCTCAATAAAAGCTTCTCTATTTTTAACAAAGCTCTCATTTTTATGCATCCATATGTGATGTAAAAAGACGCCTATTTGCGTTTCTCTTATAGATAGATTAAATAGTGACAGCACCTTCGATCACTTTGTCTATGTTAACTTCTCTTTTAGGCAATAATTTATGGTATCTAACAAGCCTTTTCTCGCTCTTTTACCTTTGGGCGCACACGAATATCACGGAGAGCACCTTCCTTTCGAAACCGACTGGATTATTGCTGAAGCTTTTGCAAAAGCCCTCACTTTACAAACAAAAGAGCAGTTTCATATCGCACTTTTACCGGTTGAAAAGATTGGCTATTCTATAGAACATATGGATGTTACAGGTACACAAACTCTTACCTTTTCCGATGCGATTAAGCGATGGATAAAGATTGGTGAAAACTGTTATCACAAAGGGATCAACCGTCTTCTTCTTCTCAATGCTCACGGAGGCAATTCACCTTTAATGAGCATCGTTATCACCGAATTACGAAGGCGCCTTTCCATGCTCGCTGTAGCAACAAGCTGGAGCCGTTTTGGTTTACCACAAGGTCTCATAGAGCCGTCTCAACAACATCTTGATATCCATGGAGGCTTTATCGAAACCTCTCTCATGCTCTATTTAGCACCAGAAAAAGTCCATATGGAAAAGGCAAAAAATTTTCATAATAAACAAGCGGATATGATTGCCAATTATCGATATTTACGTGCTTATGGTCCTCATGCCTTTGGTTGGACAATGCGAGATCTGAACACGCAAGGTGCGGCAGGAAACGCAAGCAAAGCAACACCACAAGCCGGTGAAGCAATCTTTTCTCATGTTCTGTCTCAGCTTCGTGATTTACTTGATGATATCAATCGATTTAACATAAACACATGGCAATAAAGAACAATAAAAGGTCTCTCCATGGAAACGACACACCCAAAAAAACTTCCCGTTACGGTTCTCACAGGCTATCTTGGTGCTGGAAAAACCACCCTTCTCAACCGCATTCTCAGTGAAAATCATGGCAAACGTTATGCCGTCATTGTCAATGAATTTGGTGAAATTGGTATTGATAATGACCTGATCATTGAATCAGACGAAGAAATTTATGAAATGAATAATGGCTGTGTTTGCTGCACCGTACGTGGTGATCTCATTCGCATTCTGGAAAGTCTGATGCAACGTTCTCATCGATTTGATGCGATCATTATAGAAACGACAGGGCTTGCTGATCCCGTTCCTGTAGCACAGACCTTTTTCATGGATGATACTATCCATGAAAAAACAGCTCTCGACAGTGTCATAGCGGTCGTTGATGCAAAGCATTTTCCCTCTCAACTGAAAACAAGTCGTGAAGCTGAAGATCAAATTGCCTTCGCGGATATTATTCTTTTAAATAAGATTGATCTTGTCACCCAACAAGAACGCAGCCATGCTGAATCCCTTATTCTCGCCATTAATCCCAGAGCCATAATTTACGCAACAGAGCGCGTTAACATCCCTGTTGATAAACTCCTCGATCGTGGCTTCTTTGATCTCCAACGCACTTTAGATAATGATCCCCATTTTCTTGACCATCATCACGCAGATCATGTATGTGGTCCCGATTGTAATCATGATCATGACCATCATCACGCATCCCCCATTCATGATATTACCATCACTTCTGTAAGTTTAAAAACAGGTGTTCTGCAACCAGAAAAGTTTTTCCCTTGGATCCAGCAGGTTACACAGCAACAAGGACCTGATATATTGCGCCTTAAAGGCATTATCGCCTTTCAAGGAGACGATGATCGTTACGTCATTCAAGCAATACATATGCTTCTTGAGGGACAACATCAACGCCCATGGCGTGAAGATGAAAAACGAGAAAGTCGCCTTGTTTTTATAGGACGCTCTCTTGATGCTGAAAAATTAAAAACTGGTTTTGAAAATTGCGCATAAGTGAGTGATAATGCCAAACATTACCCATTATGATCTCAAAAGTTACTGCCTTTCCTGCGGTTTTATAGGCAATAAACCAGCCTTTGTTTCCGTAGAAGGTTTCATTGTTTTTTTTAATCCAGCCCCACAAATCGTTGAAGTTCACCAAGGAATAATTTCAAGCCATTTTTCCCATGACAATACCGCGATCATCACCGGTGGAGAAGATGGAAAAGTCTGTCAAACAACCGCAGCAGATCACACGGAAGTGTTAAGCCAAAAAGAACGCAAATGGATAAACAACGTTGCTTTTGGTCCACAAAAAGCTTTTGCTTTTTCCTCCTCACGTCTCGCATTTGCGCATGTTGGAAAAGAACAACAAGAGCTCACACATGAACGTAGTGTAGAAGGACTCGCTTTTGCCCCAAAGGGTTTACGACTTGCCGTTGCCCATTACAATGGCGTCACTCTTCATTGGTTATCAACGCAAATATCTCCCACCACATTGGTATGGAAAGGAGCTCATTGTGGCGTCACCTTTTCACCAGACAACCGCTATGTCATTTCCACGATGCAAGAAAACGCCTTACACGGTTGGCGTCTCACTGATAATCAACATTTACGGATGAGTGGCTACCCAAGCAAAGTCAAAAGCTGGTCTTGGAGCGCAAAAGGAAAATGGCTAGCAACATCAGGTGCCTCTGCCGCAATTGTTTGGCCCTTTCATACAAAAGACGGCCCCATGGGAAAAACACCTCTAAAACTAGGCACACGAGCAAATGCGCTTGTTAGCACCGTTTCATGCCACCCAAACAAAGAAATTGTAGCAATAGGCTTCAATGATGGAATGATTTTAGCGGCACATTTTCATGATGGAAAAGAAGTCCTTCTAAAAGGTTATGGAAAAAGCGCTATCTCAGCACTTAACTGGGATCAAGCAGGGCAAAACCTCTCCTTCGGTAGCGAAAATGGTGAATGTGGTATAATCAAGATCACTGATTAAATTAAGCACCCAAAAGCGCAATCATCGCCGATAAAGAATGCCCACACAATCCTCCAGAAATCTTATCCCCTTGCATCTCTAGAGCTCTCAGAAATCCTATCTCCCTAGCCCCCCCAAAAGTCTCCTAAAATCTTCGTAATCATTAAATCTTCTCTTTTCCTTTCCTCCCCCCCCTTTAGACAAGAAAATACCTTAGACATGTTTTTTGACCTTTTAACATTGCTACCCCCATACAAGAATAAAAACATCACCCCTAAGACCGAAAACCCCACTCCCTATCAACATCTATATAGGCTACATACTTCCACAAAAGCATTTTTCTTAAAAATTCGGCAAAAAATAGCTGATATCATCATTAAAACAACGATTTATTCCTACGATCAGAAGAATGGAATTCAACACTATTTTCCTAAATAAAATTTTTTTGATTTCCCTCTCTAAAGAGCAAGGTTGCCTACTAGCAGCCTTCTAAACTGCAGTTTTTTTCCTAGAAAATTCCATCTAATAATCATTTCATAGAGTTTCTATCACCGTCTTCTGTTCCGGTATCTCCTTCATCTCCAGATTCTGTCCCCACTCCTTCTACCCCTGTTGAACCTGTACGTCCTTCTGTACCAACTGTTCCAGAGGACCATTCTTTTGTGCAACCTATGCCTGCACCGTTTGTTCCAGTTGAAGATTCTACTGATGAAGTGCGGCCATCTGAGCCTCCTGTTCCGGAGGACACTTCATCTCCAGATTCTGTCCCCACTCCTTCTACCCCTGTTGAACCTGTACGTCCTTCTGTACCAACTGTTCCAGAGGACCATTCTTTTGTGCAACCTATGCCTGCACCGTTTGTTCCAGTTGAAGATTCTACTGATGAAGTTCGGCCATCTGAGCCCCCTGTTCCGGAGGACACTTCATCTCCAGATTCTGTCCCCACTCCTTCTACCCCTGTTGAACCTGTACGTCCTTCTGTACCAACTGTTCCAGAGGACC
>NZ_JBHIOD010000011.1:0-3820 GCF_042195355.1 Bartonella sp. CL266QHHD | reverse complement strand
AGTGATAGCCTTGCCAAGCAGGATGAAAAGACAAAAGTTATCACTATTGGTAAAGAAGTAGAAGGTACAGAACTCAATATTTCAAATAAAGACAAAGTAGATCGGACACTTTCTGGTGTTAAGGCAGCAGAGAATGACAATGAAGCAGTCAATAAAGCGCAGCTTGATGCAAGTCTGAAGGATCTTTCCAGCAGCCTTCAGTCTGATGATTCAGCAGTGGTTCTCTACGATAAACAGGCAGATGGTAAAACTGATTATAGCAGTGTGACTTTAGGTAAAGGTAAGGATGCAGGACCAGTTGCACTTCATAATGTTGCCGAAGGTAATATTGCTAAGGATTCAAGGGACGCAATTACAGGTGGTCAGCTTTATTCCTTAGGGGACAATGTTGCAACTTATTTAGGTGGTGGCGCTGAATATAAGGAAGGTCAATGGAGTGCTCCAAGCTTTAAAGTTAAAACTGTCAAAGGTGATGGTAGTGATGTTGAAGATAAGGAATATAAAACTGTAGCGGAGGCATTGGCTGGAGTTGGTGCTTCCATCACCAATGTTCGCAAAGAGATTAACAATGAAATTACTAATGTTGTCAGTGATAGCCTTGCCAAGCAGGATGAAAAGACAAAAGTTATCAATATTGGTACAGAAGTAGAAGGCAGTGAAATCAATATCGCAAATAAAGACAAAGGGGATAGAATACTTTCCGGTGTGAAGGAAGCAACGAAGAATAATGAAGCAGTCAACAAAGAGCAACTTGATAAAAGTTTAGAGAAGCTTTCTAACAATCTTCAGTCTGATGAATCGGCTGTTGTTCACTATGATAAAAAAGATGGTGATAATGGCATCACTAATTATGCGAGTGTGACTTTGGGTAAAGGTAAGGGTTCTGCATCTGTTGGTTTGCATAATGTTGCCGAAGGTCAGATTAGTGAGAATTCGCATGATGCGGTTAATGGCGGTCAGATTTCTAAGGTTTCTCAGGATATTGCGGAATACTTAGGTGGAGGTACAAGCTTTAAAGATGGTACTTTCACGGGTCCAACCTATAAATTATCCAGTGTTGATGCAAAAGGCGAGGAAGTAGAAAAATCCTATAGTGATGTTGGTTTAGCCATTGAAAGCATTGATACGAATTTCAAGAATGTAAATAGCAACCTAACGAATAAGTTTAATGAACTTACTGAAAACATCACGAATATTACTCAGGAAGTTCAAGGCGATGCGCTGTTGTGGGATAAGGACGCAGAGGCGTTTGTAGCGACGCATGGAGAGAAGGAAAGCAAGAGTAAGATTACATCACTTGCAGCTGGCTCTATAGTATCAGGCTCGAGTGATGCGATTACGGGTGGACAGATTTATGATCTGCAAAAACAGTTTGCTGGCTATTTTGGTGGAGGTGCTGGTTATAATGAGAAAGGCGAATGGCAAGATCCGGATTTCCAAATTCAGACTTTCAGCAATGATGGTACGAAAGGTGATAAGAAGAGCAGTAATAATGTTGCAGGTGCGTTTAATGACATTAATGACAGCATGAGCACTATCAACGCTCGTATTAAGGAAGTTTCAGAAGGAGTTGCACAAGATTCTTTATCATGGAGCAAGGCTGATGGTGCTTTTGTCGCCTTGCATGGAGAAAAAGATGGTGCAAAGACAAACAGCAAGATTAAGTTCCTTGCGGCAGGAGATATTACGAAAGAATCGACAGATGCAGTAAATGGCTCCCAACTTTATTCCTTAGGAAAAGATCTTGCATCGTACTTAAACGGTGATGCTAAGTATGAGAAAGATCAATGGTTGTTGCCTAGATTTAAAGTTACACACCTTAAAGAAGATGGCACATCAGAAGAAGCTGAGTACGATAGTGTTTCAGAAGCTCTTTCAAGTGTTGGTAATTCTTTCACGAATGTGGTTAAAGACTTTAATGACAAAGTCACGAATATTACTCAGGAAGTTCAAGGCGATGCGCTGTTGTGGAATAAGGACGCAGAGGCGTTTGTAGCGACGCATGGAGGAAAAGACGGTGAGAAGACCAACAGCAAGATAACATCGCTTGCAAATGGTGACATTACTGCTAGCTCAAGCGATGCTGTAGCAGGAAATCAGCTATATGCTCTAGGTAACAGTGTTGCGCAGTCTTTAGGTGGTGATGCTAGTTATGCAGGTGGCGCTTGGACAGCTCCAAGTTTCAAAGTTAAGACCGTTAATGAGGATGGTACTAAAGTTGAAGAGAAGAAGTATGATAATGTATCGGAAGCATTTGCTGGTGTAGGAACATCTTTTGAGAATCTTCAAAAAGAGTTCACCCAAAACAACACGGAGGTTACTGAAAATATTAAGCAGAATGCGTTGTTGTGGAGTGATGAAGATAATGCGTTTGTAGCGACACATGGAGAGGGTGCTGGGAAAGGCAACAGTAAAATTAAGTTTCTTTCCAATGGAGAGGTTTCTGCAAGCTCAAGTGATGCGATCAATGGTTCTCAGCTTTTTGATACGAATAAGACTGTTGCATCTTATTTAGGTGGTGGCGCTGAATATAAGGAAGGTCAATGGAGTGCTCCAAGCTTCAAGGTTAAGATCGTCAAAGAAGATGGCAGTGCTGTTGAAGAGCAGAGCTATGATGATGTTGCCAAAGCATTTGCAGGTGTAGGGAATTCATTCACAAATATTCACAAAGAGCTTAAGAATGAGATTAACCAAGTTGTAGGAGATAGTCTTGTTAAGCAAGATGAAAAGACACATGTTATTAGTGTAGGGGGTGAAAAGAGTGGTACAGAAGTTAAGCTTTCGAATATTGATGGTGCTGCACGGACCCTTTCCGGTGTGAAATCAGGAACGCTTTCGGAAGCATCGAGTGATGCAGTGAATGGTTCACAGCTTTTTGCGACCAATCAAAATGTAAGCAGTGTGTCAAACAATCTTGAAACAACAGCTACGAATATAGCTAAATCTTTAGGTGGTGGCGCTGAATATAAGGAAGGTCAATGGAGAGCTCCAAGTTTCAAAGTTAAGACCGTTAATGAGGATGGTAGTGCTGTTGAAGAGCAGAGCTATGATGATGTTGCTAAAGCGTTTGCAGGTGTAGGGAATTCATTCACGAATATTCATAAAGAGCTTCAGAATGAGATTAATAGAGTTGTAGGAGATAGTCTTGTTAAGCAGGATGATGCTACGAAGGTAATCAAGATAGGTGGTGAAAAAGAGGGTAGTGCAATCACAATTGCAAACATGAATGGTGATGCACGTAGTCTCTCTGGCGTGAAAGCTNGATAGGTGGTGAAAAAGAGGGTAGTGCAATCACAATTGCAAACATGAATGGTGATGCACGTAGTCTCTCTGGCGTGAAAGCTGGCACACTTTCTGAAGGCTCGACAGAAGCAGTGAATGGTTCTCAGCTTTATTCCTTGAATCAGACGCTAGCGACTTATTTTGGTGGTGGCGCTCACTATGAAGATGGTCAATGGGTAGCACCTACTTTCAAAGTTACGACATTTAATGATGATGGTAGTCCAGAAGAGCGTAGCTATCCCAATATTGCTGAAGCGTTTGCCGGTGTAAGCAATTCATTTACAAAGCTTCATAATGAGATTTCAGACAATATTGAGCAGAATGCGTTGTTGTGGAGTGATGAAGATAGTGCGTTTGTAGCGCTTCATGGGAAGGGAGATAAAAGAAGTAAGAGCAAACTGAAGTCAGTTTTAGATGGCGATATTTCTGAAGGTTCGACAGAGGCGATTACGGGCAATCAGCTTTATTCCTTGCATCAGACGCTAGCGATGTATTTAGGAGGAGGAGCTAGCTATGAAGGTGGCGAATGGAGGGCTCC
>NZ_JBHIOD010000010.1:0-19010 GCF_042195355.1 Bartonella sp. CL266QHHD | reverse complement strand
GATTGTCTGAGATTGTCTGAGATTGTCTGAGATTGTCTGAGATTGTCTGAGATTGTCTGAGATTGTCTGAGGTTTTCTGAGGTTTTCTGAGAAATGCAAGAGCCGTACAACGAAAAAAGAGATGCAAATGCCTTAATACGCGTTTAGCTTATCAAAAAGGGGGATATAATGGCACTTTTTCCATTTTCTATTGCTGATATTGATGATCCTGAATGTATTCGTGTGGTTCTTTATGCTAGCGGAAGAATGGGACATGCTCCTTTGAATGCTCTGTTGAAGCAAACACGTCAAGATCTCCAATGTTTTGATAAAATACAGACTCAAAATATTCTCCAACTTACACAGCGTTTGGATATTTTAGAACAACAATTGAAAACGATTATCAAAGATCTTGAAGATGTGAAACACAAACAAGACGCTGAAGAAGCGGATAAAAGTAAAACGATGGGTGATTAACCATCTCGATTTGTGTCTCTATGGGATTTAGCTCCTTTAAAGCAGTGAGATAGATAGTTGTGAACAGGATAGTTATTTGCCTGTCCATAGAGCATTTATTTTTTTGATCAACCAAAAATGAAAAAGAGGTATTCTATAATGAAAAAATTGATTTTAATATTTTTAGCTTTGTGTCTTACTGGACCAGCTTCTGCACGTTTGAGGACTATTTCAGATGATTGTTCAGATATCGGCGGAACAATGGTTCGATCACAAATCATCAATAATATTTCTGTCATTCCATATAAAAATTTGCAAGGGGTAAATATTCTCTCTGTTTTGGAAACGAGGCCTACAGAAGAGCCAGAAATGTCACAAATTACAGGAAGAACATTTCATATTCAAAGTCCTGAGATTGTTGAGCTGGCCTATAGAGCTTACAGTACATCGCAATTCGTTGATATTTGTTACAGAAGTAACTATCCAATCAATGTTATTCGAGGGCTGAGAGTGCGTGATAATTAAGCGTATTATCTGTATTCGTTGTGACTTAAATAAGTGATGCTTGGAAAATGGTCAATCTTCTACACTAAGGTTATTTTAACCCTAGCAGTTTTCTGATTTACAGTTTTTACTCAGAGTATAATCGTTCATGTTTTACAGAATTCATGAGTGATCGGTATTGAGGATCTATCTTAAGATATTCAACTACAGTTTTTTCTATTTTAAACTGAGTAATTTTGCATCAATCGTCGTTTGAGCTTAGATGGCAATTTCATTCTAGCGTTTGGTGTTAGAAAGATTTTAAGCGTAGTGAGGCTGTAAATACTTGTCTTAATTGTCTTTGTTGACAGTATGCCGCTTGCGATAGGCAATAAATCATAGACACATTTTGAATCCGTAGAATGCACGTACATTAACAATGGCAGACATTTTCAGTGGTAGTATTGCCAATGATAGAGCTTGTGCATGCGATGTTTTGTTGTGTGAATAAGTCATCATTCACGCGGCACCAATAAGGGAAGGCTTTGCTGTAGAGCCTGTAAAATAAATCGTGCAACAGCGGGGTAGGGGTCAGAATAGACTGAGATGAGGCAGCCTTATCACGGGCTAAAGCTGGTCAAAATTCTCGTCTTTAAGGAGGCGAGGAGGCTAAAAATATCCATTAGATTGCATGGGGATGCATTTCATGTCCGTTGCAATAAATTTAAAAGAGGTAAATTATGAAAAGTTTTTTGAAAAAAATATCCATTGTTTTGGTGATGATAGCATTAACAACAGGTGTTTCTCATGCTGGAGTTTATGAACAAAACGGTTATCTCAATTCGGTTCAAGTCGTTAGCGCAGGAGCACAATGTCGCCTAGAGCTCAGATACGGTATCAGCCCTACTTCAGACATTCAAAAAGGTATTTGGGGCTGTGATAACATTGTTGGAAAAAGTATTTTGGATTTGGCAAAAACCGCAGTCATTTTGAACAGAAAAGTAATGGTTATTTTTGAAGCGGGTCATGTGCCAGCAAAAAGGGTTTTAGCCATCACTTTAAAATAAGATCAATAGGGGTTTTTCTCCCTTTTTATATCTGTAACGCTTCAAGAGGTTACAGGTATAAAATATGGAGTGTATATCAAAGGTATAAAAATGTTTCAAAGAGCATTCTCAGTATTTTTAGTGACAGTTTTATTTTTTTTCTTTTCAGATGTAAATCTGTCATATGCTATTGATCCTCCCCATATGGTTTTCCGTATAGATGATCGCTCTCCATCTGTTATATTCTTTGGAGGAGGTTTTGCCCCTTGGGGGGATGATCAGGATATCATACATCATGTAACTGGGCACTCTATTGCTCAACAGACTTCAGCATTTGTGTCTACAACTGCAAATATGGATGCAGTTTACAGAATGGCGCGGCAACAGATTGCTAATAATCCTGATGAAACGTACTGGCTATATGAAATTATTCCAGATATAAATTTTTATTATGTTCCTAACTCACTCTTTGATACAGCCATGTCTGCTGACAACGTTGTTCAACATGAACAAGTTATGGATCTTTATTATGCATATTTATGGCAGGATGAATGGGCTTCGCTGGGGGCAATCAATACAAATCATATATACTCTGCAAGAAGTATTATGCAGCAAGCGAATGGTGATATTGTCATTGGTCCTAGAACCTTTAATTCTCTTTTTGTTGCCGCTCCATCACAAGTAAATTCGGGGACACTTCCTTCACAAGATTACACTTTTTTATCAGCTTATTATTCTGATAGCGAGGATGCGTTATCTCCAATGTCACTGGCATTTCTTGTAGAATCCTGTAACAGCTCTTCATCCAGTGGTCATATGGAGCGTTCTGGGGATTCTTCCTGCAGCACATACAAACATTCTGTTGATGATATTATGTATAAAATGAATCTATGGTATGAAGCTCTTTAAAGAATTACAGCTATATCTTGCTATTTAATCAAAAACAAAAAAGTAGGGAGATAGCGCATTTCTGTTTTATTTGATTGGTTCTGATGCGCATAGTGCGTAGGGCAGAGAAAATTTTTCGGTATTATGAAGTGTGATAGGGGTGCTATAAAGCATAGGTGTGACATCATCAAAAATGGAAGCGTTGATTTAACAGTATTTGTTGATCTCGATTAGAAAGTCCGTTCTTTTCTTTGTTTGGAGTTTTACATCAATAATTTCTTATCTTGTTGTCGTGCTGCCTTTTGAGAGTGCGGTGATAGAAGGCATGTAAATTTTATATATTGAAGTGTTTGTGTGTGGTGAATATGAGGGGTGTTTTTTCGTCATGTGATGAACTCTTCGGGCGGTGGGGATTTTGTCCATAAAGCGTCATAAAATATCGCTTTTTGTTCTATGGTGATAGAGATCCCATGAGGGGGAAAGAAGAAGGGGAAAGTCAAATGGATTTTGCGAGCCAATCATGTAAACTGGAACGAATTCCATGCGGATATAAATCAGGTTCTGTTTGTTGCATATAGCGCTATTTGTTGCATAACTTGTGATAGCCAATTCTCTAAATAAAGGGATTTGACCGGTAGCAGAAAAAAGAAATCATTACGAGATAGAAAGAGTGCTTATTTCAGAATGTCTAATGCTTTTGCATGACATAAGGAACGCGAAACTCTGTCACGCCTTCCTTTCATATTTTCAAGTCTAGGGTTATCCATATATTTCCTTCAACTTGATCTTTATGCATGGGACACAAGGGAATTGGAGGCAAGGGAATTGGAGGCAAGGGAATTGGAGGCAAGAAATTAGGATGAACATTTTGGGATAAGCAAAAAGCCAATATGTTACGCTCGTTGTTTTACAGCGCGTTTGATAAAAAGCTAAGACATCTTTCCAATCCATTATGTGTGTAACTTTAAGGCGTTGTTTTCTTAAGAGAGTACAGAGCTTTTTTGTTGCTTGTCAAACAACATCAAATTTCAAAGCTGTAACATGTTTGAGAGAAAGAAGAATGAGAGCCTTACGGATTCAGAAGGGCAAAACTCTCTGAGCGATTCCAGCTTTTGTAAGCTAGACTTTATGTATGTCAGATGGGGGCTGTATTTGAGTGATTTCTGAAATAGGAAGACAGCCTTATTGAGAAAAATATAAAGGCATATTAATCACTCTTCGGACTATCATCTTTTTCCTTTATAATTTTCAAAACTATCTATAGCAATATTATTTAAATAATGAAGATAATGCCTTATGCTTTTATGTATCGTGTGTCTTCTTGGGATCATGCCTCTCACATAAAAACAGAATGCCTCAAATATTAAAATATTATTTGTCTCCGAATATACATTTATTGCATATTCATGGACTTGTTTTTAAAGAGATATCCCACTCCCAAGTCCCTTTTACAAGAACACTCGTCAATGGTATAGGGGTAAAGCCCCTATGAAATGTATAAAACTTATAAGGTATCTCCCTCATCTTTATGCTTCATAAAAGTGCAGGTTGGTACTCTCATATATTTTTCCAGTTTCCAATGTTACGAAAGCCTTGGTTCGTGAGACGATTCATAAGAGGCATATGCCTTTTTTGTACAGTTTTTAATCCACATGCCAGCTCCGCTTGTAACTTGCAAGCGACATGGTTTTGATCGTTTCAACAGAAAACAAATTTAGGATGAGAGAATCCTATGGTGTTCGGGTCTCTCATTCAACATGCAAAACAATAAATACTCTTTATAAATCAATATGACATGTCTTAAAGAAGACGAATTGTTTATAGATCCGCATGGATGAAGAATCTTCGTCTTTAAAGGTGGTGAGAGAAAATCATCAGCCCTATTTTTTTATAAAGGGCATGAGAAAAGTGTTTTACAAGAATTTTATACGATAAGAATTATACGATAAAAAAAGAGGGGCTTTTGACATAAGAGTCTTGATCGTTTGTTGCTATAACCTGTATTGTGTACACAAATACTTCTATCATTTTTTGCTGTAAAAGCTTCTCTTGGGATATTAAAGGGTACAATCTTTATGGAAAAAAGAATCCGAGCAAGACAAAAGGCTTATTTCAAAAGATTATATCGCAAGATTGCTTTTGTTTGCATAATACTTTTTTGTATAGTGTTTTTGTGTTTTGTTGTTGCTAAGGTGGTTAGTTATTTTTCTTCTCATAAAAAAGTAACACAACAAGCACCCGTTGAATTGGTTATTCCTGTTTTTGATCTGCGCGTATATTGCAAGGAAATTTCTGCTTCCGTTATGCCCGATATGAAAAGAGAAGTTTATCAGCATTGTCTTAATTTGGAAAGTGAGGCCTATTTTGCTATTCGTGAAATGTGGGATAAGCTTTCTGATAGTGCTAAAAAACAATGTTTGACGATGGTCCGTCCTGGGGATGGAAATTATTTTCTCTTACGAGACTGTTTTCTCAATGAAAAAGAAAATAAAACAGGCAAAAGGCGCAATTACTTTTAAGTTTTTATACGGAAAGTTAAAAGGAAGCGAATTTTTATAAAAAAATAAAAGCCTCTTAAATGACTATCTGCCTCAAGACCAATAGCAACCTGATTTATTTATCTTGTTATATCGCACTTCTTATTATTTAAGGTGTGGCGACATAAGGTATGGATGCCGTCTTGAAATGTTTAAGGGGAGGGCGTGGTAGAGTTTCAGGAGGATTTGTTGCGCTTTTTTAAGGGAAGAACGAGTGTGGGAAATCCATTTCATAATGGTTTTAGTGAATGGTATAATCCTCATAAAATGTATAAATTTATAGAGCATGTTCATCTTTATGATTTAAAAAAGAGTAAGCCGGTACTATCTCACACTTTGCTTGCTCCCAATGGTGCCTCTCGACAGCCCTTTAGCCTTAGAGACGGTTTATAAGAGGTACTTTAAGTCTTTTTTATTGTTTTTACTCCACGCAGGTTTTCCCACGTGTAACATGCAAGAAAAAGAGATTGATTCAACAGAAAACAGATAGAAAATGAAAAATCCTACGGTATTAAGTTTTCTTACTCAACACAACAAATATGAATTATCATTATAAACCAATTCACTGTACGAATTTTATAAGAATTTTCATTGTTGACAGACCAGTGTGACTCGAGAATTTTCGTTCTTTGAGGGGGTAAGTCAATAGACATGACTAAAATGAGTAAAAAAACTTCCTTTTATAAACATTCAAGGCTTCTTCATGCGTAAAACGCTGTGCTGGATTTACAAATGTGCTTGTTTTATAATTCTAGTTTTCTTTATCAGAAAATACTTTATCAGAAAAGATAAGTGAGGAAATGCGTTAGGCCATTCTTATTGATAGGCTTTGAGGAGGGTATTTTGTTGAGAAGAAACTGATTTTTTTAAAAAAGTTTGATATATTGGTCGGGTTTTTCATAATTTAATATTTTTTTGTATTTAAATATTTTATTTTTAAGCTCAATTTGTTATAAATAAAAACTGTGATTAACTTAAAAACTCTATGGGTTAAAATAGAAATTGATAGTATCGTTAGCTTATTTGGAAAAGAAGATTGATCTCTTGGTGATTATAGGGCTTGAATAATACTTCGTGTTAATCTATCTATAAAAATCAAGAGGTTTTGTGAAGCGATCGTGGATTATCGCTCGCAAGGGGTTGCTTTAGCGATGAAGAGAGGCTATATTTATAAAATAAAGAGGTTCGCGCAGTGACTCGTTGGGATGGAAGTGCTTGTGGTTTAAATGCACGAGGGGTAGAGAATATCGGCGTTTTTAAGAGCTGTGGTTTTAGAGCAAAAAAGGAAGCTTCTAATATTCTCTGGCAGGAATTTTTTCTTTGTCAGGTATGTTGTGTGTGTGTTTTCCTTTTTGTTTTCCACAAGATAATTATTTTTTTAGTGAAATATGGTTTATTTTAAAAAAAACACTTGGCATTTTACGTGAACATCATTAGATTTCTGCTGTTTGACAGAGAAAAAGGGAATTTTTGATTTACGATTTCCCTGCTGTTTTGTGATTTTCAAGAAAATATATGCTTTTATCAATATCAGTAGGGTTCGTTTGAGTGAAATAAACGCGGATAGCTTGATAATCGTATGTTAAAAATGATCAGCATTATCAAAAGATAATGTAATGAGGAAGCGTCAATTAAGACACACAATAAGACAAACACTCCAAAAAGGGATAAAGATGAGGCCACAACAAAATAGACGGGTACGCGGTCGCAATAATAACAATAATGGTAATAACAATAATAATCGTCGCGGTCCTAATCCGTTGTCTCGCAATTATGAAAGTAGCGGTCCGGATGTTAAAATTCGCGGGAATGCTCAGCAAATTGCTGATAAATACATAAGCCTTGCGCGTGATGCACAAGGTGCAGGCGATCGTGTTATGTCGGAAAATTATTTACAACATGCCGAGCACTATTTGCGTATTATTTTAGCAGCAGCTGGGCAAATGTCTCAATCGGTTCGGCGTGATGAAAATCGTGGTGATGAAAACGAAAATCGTGATGAAAACAATGGGCAAGAATGCGGTGAAATAAATCTTGACGGTGAAAAAAAGGATGCTGTCGAGGGTGATACAGATGTATTACAAATGTCGTCGCAAAAAAATGGCAATGGCCAATATGATAAAGCGCAAAATGGGGATGCACGTGGAAACGCTTTAGAGGCTCTATCGGATGAAAAAACAGATCAAGAGCACAGTCTTTCTGAGAAAAATGTTGAACCCGTCAAAAAAACACGTCGTTCTCCCCGTCGACGTACTGTACGGACTCAAGATGAATCATCTCTTGAGCTTTCACTTACAACAGCAGAAAGCTCTAGCAATGGAGATGCATCAACAGCAACAAAAGAGGATTCTTCCTTGCCTGGATTAGGTGAGGGGATACAGAGAAAACCGCGCCGTCGCCGAGTGGTCAATCTTGAGGCAGAGGAAAATGTTTAAACCTGAAAGGTGCTGTATAAGCGCTTGTGGTGATGTTATTAGTATTATGATAGTAAATTATATATACTCAAGAAGCCTCTTGCGCTTTCTTTGGATTTTCACGGGCAGTATTGAGACTTAACAAAGGGTGTTGACAGAAAAGATTGCCTCTTTGCTGGGATTTAAGTAAGGGAATACAGGGAAAGATACGTCGTCGCTCAAGTGGTCAATCTTGAGGCAGAGGAAAATGTTTAAACCTGAAAGGTGCTGTATAAGCGCTTGTGGTGATGTTATTGGTATTATGATAGTAAATTGTATATACTCAAGAAGCCTTTTGCGCTTTCTTTAGATTTTCACGGGCAGTATTGAGACTTAACAAAGGGTGTTGACAGAAAAGATTGCCTCTTTGCTGGGATTTAAGTGAGGGAATACAGGGAAAGATACGTCGTCGCTCAAGTGGTCAATCTTGAGGCAGAGGAAAATGTTTAAACCTGAAAGGTGCTGTATAAGCGCTTGTGGTGATGTTATTGGTATTATGATAGTAAATTGTATATACTCAAGAAGCCTTTTGCGCTTTCTTTAGATTTTCACGGGCAGTATTGAGACTTAACAAAGGGTGTTGACAGAAAAGATTGCCTCTTTGCTGGGATTTAAGTAAGGGAATACAGAGAAAACCGCATCCGTGTATTTTAAGAGGCAGTTCTTTTATGAAGAACGCAATGTCGTTGTTTTATTTAATTCACACTTATATTTAATATTGTTCAATGTATTTATGCCCATTTCGCGTTGGTGTTCATGAATTCTATCATGTGAAATTCATCGGCTATCTTTGCTTAATAAAAGATGTAAGCTGGGCGTTATTGCTTTAATTTTCAATGTTACAACAGTTCTTCTTTTGATACCGGATCATTCATAAGAGGTATTTTTATTCATCCATTTCCTTGCTGGGATATGTAAAGAAATGATTTTGATTCAGTTTCTTACGAACAGATTTGAAAGGGAGAATCATACAGTATTTGAGATTCTCGTTTGACATGCAAAATAAATTATCACTATAAATTAATATGTTGAATTTTTGCACTCAAGAAGAGGTATTTCTTGCACGTTTATTAGCTTTTCCCAAGTGATGTCAGTTTTCTTAAAAATGGGAATGCGTTGACAGAAAGGTTTCTTCTTTTCCAAGATTTAAGTGAGGGGATACAGTAAAAAACGCGCCGTCGCCCGTGTGGTGTATATTTAATGCTTATCACATTGATTTATAATAATAATTCATTGTTTTGAATGTTAGGTGAGAGCCCCTAAGCCCCTAGAATTCTCTCATGTCCAAATTTGTTCCATGTTGAATCAACAAAAACCATTCGCTTGCACGTTGCAAACGGGGAGAGCCCGTGTGGATAAATTTGTATAAGAAAGGAATAAAAATGGCTCTTATGAACTCTCTCTAGCGCCAAGGGCTGTTGGCAACACCCACGAGTTGGCAAAGCGTGTGATAGTGTCGGCTTGCAGAAAATGTTAAATCTTCAAGGATGCTATGTTAAGCGCTTATTGATGTTAGTTTTCTTAATGAGGCATTATCTTCGAACTCTCTTTTGTTGTTTCAACAGAAAGAACGGCGATTAGAGCACCGGTATGATAATTGTAAATCATAAATTTTGTTTGTCCATCAGGGGTTAAAACTTTCAGTACAATATTGTGTTCTGAGAGGCTTTGCGACAAAATCTGTGTTTTTTCCGGTAGAGAGAGCGTATGATGGATAACGTGTGGGTTTTTGCTGGGAGAGAAAGATAACTCGGTTTGTTTTGGCGCTGATCCGGTTGTTATCACTTTATAAACAATTAAAAACAGTACGGTTAGAATAAGGAAAAGCGTTATTAAAACGGAAATAATCATTAAACCCATAAGTTTTTTTCTCACTCGTTCTACGGCAGGGTCTAAAGGGAGATCTTGAGGCAGAGAATTTTGCTCTGTGTGATGGTCTTTTAAAGGTTGCATTCGCTTATTATCCATCATGTCTTTCATTGATTATTTTTTTGAGATCTGATGGGTTTATGCTTTTAAAGTTTTTTGTGCAAGAGGTTTGTGGAAGAAGAATGCAAAAGAGGAAGCGATGTTGGTAAAATATCTTCTTTGTGGACTGTAGACACCTTGTCCTTTACGTTTTGGCTTTTAAGAAGAAAATTTCCATGGTTTGTTACAGACCAGATCAAGTTTACTTCTTGTTGATGCAAATTTGCATGTACGTTTATACATTGGGCAAAAATTTGTTGTCCATAAAGTGCAAACTTTTTTGTGGACGGTACCATGGCTTGTTCACAAGCTTGAGCCGTTGGATAGATTTTAACCATTGTATTGTTCGAATAGCAACTATTAAAATCATCTGTACATGAAACTAATAAGAGGATAAAAACAAGGGGATTCATCAATTATTTTCCAAATGAGAGGTTGACAGAGCGGACTCCAATTTGTCAGCCTAGGGGCTTCTTCACTGTTAAACGCTTTCAAAGTTTTTTAGTTCCCCTTTGAGATGGGTTTTCCCCTTTGAGATGGGTTTTCCCCTTTGAGATGGGTTTTCCCCTTTGAGATGCTATTCTATAGTGAATTAATCAAAGTCATTGGTTTGCACGTCATAAAGGGGTGTGTAGGGGCTTTGTATCAATGAGAAGTATTTGAAAAAAAGCCTAAAATGCCTCTTATGGACGCTCTCAAAGGTCAATGGCTGTTGTAACATGAAAGACAAATGGTATGATGATGCTCAGCTACTACTTTTATGAAGTGAAAAGGGGCATGAAGGTAAAGAAGGATATGGCGTAACAAGGGGCGGGTTTGATGGTTCACTTTACGGGGGCTGGGGGCTATTATATCTTATTTACAGATACTGTTTTGAAATGAGCGTGGATGCGCTGGGAAATATTAAAAAAGTGCGTGAATGAAAGACATAAGTGTATTCTGTTTTAGAATGTCCTATTGTACCTGAAGAGAATATCTCCATTATAGAATGCGATATATAAAAGCGTAAAATATGCAGTTTTCATCAATTAATTGTCGTTGTCGTGGAGGCTTTAAGCCCGTAAAGCTGAAGAATGATGATGGATGTTAGCTTTACTCCTTGAAATTGCATATTATGCCAAAATAAAATTGTATGCGCATTGCGAAAATTATACAAAAAGAGATGGGTAATAGGCTCGCTTTTATTTGGCATAGTAAAAGTTGAAACGGTTTGCTCTTTATCGTTTTGGTTTCTGTTTTAAAATATGCCGGTTATATGAGGGATGGAAGTTGATTGACAGCGGGAATAGATTTTATGTGGCTTTCAGTTCTCATCGTTAAGGTTTTTCGTTAAGGTTTTGGGGAACTATTGGGGGACTATAGAGGTTGGTTTAAAGAGGTTGGAAAATGTCTTTGTGCTTAATAAACAGATGAGACATTTTACTAAAAAAGGGGAAACTTCTCTTGTTCATTGTTTAAAATGCTCTTTTAAGAAAAAATATCAAAATAAGTATCAGGAACAGAGAGGCAATAGACAATTCCTTCTTGTGTCAATTTGAGGGAAGCTGAACCATTCACAGAAATGGGAACGATTTTTTCGAGAACGGCACTACCAAAACAGGCTTTTTTATTGTTTGTGGGAGGGATGCCGGATTCAAAATTTTCATGCCAAGTGATGATAAGTTGCGTTTTGCCATTCAGTTTTGTTTCGATTTCACAGCGTACACAGATGCTTCCCTTTTCTTGGGAAAGGGCTCCAAAAGAAAGAGAATTGACAATCAGTTCATGAAAAGCCAAACCAATATGCAAAGCGGCATTGGGAAAAAGATAAGGATCGACGCCTTCAAGTGAAAAACGTTCTGTTTCTTTCATTAAATAGCCTAAAGCCTGCGTTTGGACCAATTCGCGAAATTGAGCACCACGCCAATCGGAATCCGTGATCAGATCTTGAGAATGAGAAAGAGAATGAAGACGACCTTGAAATTTTCGTAAAAAAACTTGAAGAGATTCAGTATAGCGGGCGGTTTGACTGGCAATACTTTGAATGATCGCTAGAAGATTTTTAGAACGGTGACTGACTTCGCGAAGAAGGATTTTAAGCACTTGTTCACGGCGGCGTAAGCCGGAAATATTGACACCGGTGGTGATAATACCAATAATGTCTTCGTTATCATTGCGGTGGCAATCAATAGAAAATTTGTACCAAATCTCTTGTTTGTTTGTATCTTCAAAACGTGCTTCAACAGTTTGCATTTTGCCACTGGCTAAAACTTGCAGTTTGATGGTTTCCATATTGTCTGCAAGGTCAAGCGAAAAAAAGTCGCTGTCACGACACCCAACCCGCCATTTATTGTGCAAATGGTGGGGCAAGTTTTCAGCCCATAAATAAACCAGATTTGTTGCCTGATAGAGAACGCAAATATCCGCACCACGAATCGCTTGCATGAGCGCACTCATATGAGATTTATCCATGGGAGGCTTTGAAAGAGGCGTAACAATCATAATTTTAAGATGTTACCCTGTTCTAAGCCGCTTTAGAAGCATTCTCTTGAAAAAATAAAGCTTGGGAAATAAGCGCTTTCACCATATCTGGGTTAAAAGGTTTGGTCACTAAAAAAGTTGGTTCTGGACGCTCGCCAGTGAGAAGCCTTTCGGGAAAAGCCGTGATGAAAATCACTGGTATACGGTCATTTTTCAAAATCTCGTTGACCGCATCAATACCTGAACTGTTATCGGCTAATTGAATATCAGCCAAAATCAACCGTGGTTTTTTCTTATGATACATAATGACAGCTTCATCACGCGTGCGCGCTATTCCTACAACATGATGACCTAGGCTTTCTACCATTTGCTCAATATCAAGTGCAATAAGAGGTTCATCTTCAATAATCATGACTTCAGTGGCAATTTGTTGAGAAATATCAATAGATGCTTGGTTGAGAAGCTTGCGGAATTCTTTCGTATCCAGATTCATGATTTCGCTGGCTTCTTGTTCATGAAATCCTTCAACGGCAATGAGCAAAAATGCTTGGCGTGCACGGGGCGTGAGATAGGATAATTTGGCACTGGTTTTTTGTTCAAGACCAAATTGAGGCAGGGGTTCTGGGATGTTCGGTGTGGTTTGGTCAAAAAGATGGCAAAAAAGCCAATAGGTACCAATTCGGTCAGTGGAGGCTTTGGGAAAAATGGAGATGTCGGCAATGAGTGCTTCCAACATCGCTGACACATAAGCATCGCCAGAGGATTGGCTACCGGTGACAGAGCGGGCAAAACGCCGAAGATAGGGAAGATGCGGGGCAATACGCGTTGATAATGACATAATTTATAACTCCTTTGACCTTTCAAGCACTTTGTTGGTTGAAATTCTCAACCGATAAAAAAGTTCCTTGATTTGTATGGAACTTTTTACCGACAGCTATATTTACAACTATAAGGCGAAAAAATTCTTCGCGGTGCTACCAATATTATATGGATTAGGGGGATGAAAAATGAACGACCGTGATGAAAAAAATCTCACCACACAATTTACAGTTGGAGATGATCTTCTCGGGGTCAATAGCGAAATAGCACGGAAGTTACGTCAATTTTACATGGAAATTCAAGAAGAGGCACTGCCACGGTGTTTGCTTGAGCTTTTAGAGAAGTTGGAGCGCGCAGAGCAATTTGGCTTAAACAATGTGGAAAAGGTTTGAATCCTTTATGTCAAAGTGCGCGAAAAACTTTAAACAAGAACTCCTTTCTGTGTTGCCGGCTTTACGAGCTTTTGCTGTTTCTTTAAGTGGCAAGCACGATAAAGCTGAAGATTTGGTTCAAGATACTGTTATGAAGGCATGGGCTAAGCAAGATAGTTTTGAGATGGGGACTAATCTTAAAGCTTGGCTTTTTACCATTTTGCGCAATGAATTTTATAGTCAAATGCGTAAAAAGGGAAGAGAAGTTCAAGATACCGATGGCGTGTTTACTCAAAATGTCGCTGTTCATCCTGCTCAATATGGATCGCTTGATTTGCAAGATTTCAAAAAAGCCTTAAATTTGCTTTCTGCCGATCAAAGAGAAGCCATTATTCTCATTGGCGCATCGGGGTTTTCTTATGAAGATGCTGCGACTATTTGTGGTTGTGCTGTTGGAACCATTAAAAGCCGTGTGAGCAGGGCGCGTAATCGATTACAAGAACTTCTTAAGGTGGATGGTGAGTCTGATTATGGTCCTGATTCTTACTCAGCTGGAAGTACATTGTGTTCATTTAACGGCTAAAAAAGCATAATAATTATGATCGATAGCCTTGTTTTTTTTATTCCCGTTATAGCTATTACAGTAAAGTCAGTATCTGAGGAAATTCAGAAGTTTGGCGTGTATCCTTAGGAACACAAGAAAAGCCTGTATAAAACTTTCTCACGGGCTTTAGGTTTTATGTTCCATAAGGTTGCCTTCCTTTGTGCTGAAAAATGACGACTTTCAAGTTCGCCAATGGACATTCTATGACAACAAAAACAAATTTGATGCCTCAAATGCCTTCTTCTGATGCAACGATATCACGCTGGCGGTGGGGTGCGATTGTTGTTTCTCTTGTTATGGCTCTTTTGGCATCGGTTTTTATTATGTTGCTTTCAAATGCCGTTGATCGAGAAATCGCACAGTTGAATACAAGTTCAGAATTGCGCGAACAGGCTGATTTGGTCCTTATTAGCTTGATTGATATGGCTGTTGCTGATCGCAGCTATGCAAAAACGCGCAAGGCGGAAGATAAAATACGTTTTGAAAATTCAGAGCGGGAGTTGGGGAATATTCTCGACTATATCGCACTTATTGTTTATGCGCATCCGCAGTGGTATAAATGGTTTACGGCTTTTAAAGAAGAGGTTGAAGCACGAAAAGCCTTTATGAATGCCCATATGCATGCTCTTGATGCGATTCCTGAACAACCTTCTCAACCTTCTCATGCGGACTCTTTGGAAGTATCAAAGATTCCTGTGGCACGTTTAGCTCAATTGATGACAAGCTTTATTAATGGGGATGATGTAGTGCGACAAAAACAGCGTGAGGGTATCGCATTGATGCGGGCTGCTTTGACTTTGGCGGCTATTGTTTCCGTTGTAAGTACCTTTATTTCTGCCTATTTTGTTATTAATCGTTTTCATCGTGATATGCGCTCTTTAAAATTGTATCAATTGCTGCTTCATAGCGAAAATATCGCTCTGGAAGCCCGCGTGAAAGAACGAACACAAGAATTAGAAAGAGCACGTAATCACGCTGAAAAAGAACGCCAACGGGTTGAAATATTGTTGCAGGATGCAAGCCATCGCATTGGCAATTCTCTTGGAACGGTGTCTTCTTTGCTGGGGCTCCAGTTAAACCGGAGCAAAAATGAAGAGGTACGTTCTGTTCTAGGTGCTGCACGTGATCGTATTCAGACAATTTCTACAGCACATCGTCGTTTGCGCTTAAGTGATGATATGGAAACGACTTTATTGGCAGAGTTTCTTAGTTCTGTTGTGCATGATGTCGAATTGGCAGTTCCTTTTGAATTGCGTGAAAACATCACCATTCACACCAACTTTAAAGATTGTCGCCTGTCTTCAAGAGATGCGACAACACTTGGAATTATCCTTGGTGAACTGCTGACAAATTCCTTAAAACATGCCTTTCCTGATCAACGGTCGGGTCATATTTATATCTCCTTTGGTCCCCAGAAAGATGGACAATTGATGCTCATTGTAGAAGATGATGGCGTGGGAATGAAAAGCCAAACTTTAAAACAAAAAACAGGACTTGGTCGTGTGGTTGTGGAACAGCTCTGTATGCAATTTGGTGAAAAACCTCTGTTTGAAACTTCTGCTTTAGGAGGCACAAAGATTGTTATTCCTTTGCCAAAACTTAGCATGAATAGTTCAAAAAAAAGCTCTGACTGATTTTTTTAAAGGGTTAAACTCTTTGCTCGTGGTAAGCTGCCTTTCATTCATCGTGAATGTATGGGGAGGGCATCTTTTCACAAGAAGAAGGAAAAATACGGCTTCAGTAGCGCGAACACAGCACTCTTTAATATTAAATTATCGATTGTCTTCAAGAAAGGCAACTTTGCTTCTTTATCTTTTGGTGTAATGTTTGATTTTCTCTCTCGTTGTTTTTTTGCTTTATTGACTCCGATGATCGGCTTTCAAAGTTCTCCTTGTCTTAGAGCTTTGAAGTGCTTAAGTGAGCCTTTAAATTTATTTTGAATAAGTGCTCCTTTAAGCCAATAATAATACTTATATTCGTAAGCTCTATTTCTTTTCGAAGAGATTGTTTTTTTTAAGTTTTGTTATTTTTTGTAAGGGCTGTTAAAACTTTAAATATGGGGTGTTTTTGTAAAAGTGTGTAAGGAATATTCTCTTAGGTAAAACTTGCTCATAAAGTTCATGAAACACCGTCCTTTAGGGCTATGAACAGCATACATTCAACAAGTGGAATCTATTCAACAAGAAGTCGGGTTGTTTATAGAATGATATGGATTTTAGAATCTTCGTTCTTTAGAAAAACTCACCTTTGATTTAAAACTTTATTGCATGGAAAACAAAGGGATTTTTATCGTTTTGATAAAATAAACAAGAAGAGTTAGCCTTTTGGGGGTTCATATTTTTCACTTTTCTATTGTGCGTAAATCTGCAAACCTATTGTGCGTAAACCTGAAAAGGGGAGGGCGTTTTATTTTTAATCATTGTGATGCGACCTTGGGTGGTGGCATATTTCGACGTATCCTTTAATAGATATTTAAAGTGCGGAAATCTCTTTGAGAAAAGTAAGCGCTAAAGCATATTTTTAGATATTTTGAGTCGTGAAAATGCCGATGCTTTCATGCTTTAAGTCTCTTCGGAGGGTGCTATCGGGCTGTTGATCAAAGAATCAATATTGTTTTTTTCTTGTAGGAATGTTTGTAGGTCTTGATTGGTTAAGGCTTTGCTATCCGGTATACGAATGCGCATGGGATCAACTTTGACGCCATTGACAATGATTTCAAAATGACAATGGGGACCGGTTGCCATTCCTGTTGATCCAACATATCCAATAATTTGTCCTTGTCGTACTTTCACGCCTGGTTTGATGTCTGGTGCATAACGACTTTGGTGTGAATAACTGCTGACATATCCATTGGCATGTTGAATTTCCGTGTGATTTCCATAGCCGCCTGTTACGCCTACTTTTGTGACAATACCATCTCCTACAGCAATAATGGGCGATCCTTTAGGAGCAACCCAGTCAACACCCGTATGCATGCGAATATAGCCTAAAATAGGATGTTTGCGTGGACCAAAGGGGGAGCCAAAAATCCCATTTGGTGTGGGTTTGCGCAGCAAGAAAGGCTTTGAACTCTTCCCTTCAGAATCATAATAATCAACGCTTCCATCTTTTAATTGATAACGGTAATATTTATAAGTTGTATTTCCAAAAGTTGCGCTAATATAACGAATTTCTGGATCAGTGTTTTTGGATGCTTCCTTTGCTTTCAAGTTCTTTTTGCCGTTTTTGTTTTCTTTATCGCTTTGTGGTACGGCATAAAATATTTCGATCTGATCATTGGGTGTTATCGGACTTTTCATGTCAATATTGGTGGCCAGCAGACGAATAAGACGATGAGAGAGAGATTGTGATATATTATGACTGAGCAAAGCACTATAGAGTGCATCATAAGCCGTTGGTAATTGCGCGCTATTGATGTAAGAATGCGGAATACCATTTTGAAAAGCCGTTTTAAGCGCTTTAGACATTTTAGGCTCTGTGCTTTCAATGAATTGGCCTTTATCATTCAGGGCAATGGTGAGAACATGATGCATCCCTTGATAGATACTTGCGCGTACGAGATGGTCTTTTTCACCAGCTTGTGTCACGATACCAATGCGTAAAAGGCTTCCCTCTTTAAGAGTATCGGAAAGGCTTATTTTTTCTAGCGTTTTTACAACCTGTTCAATTTGCTTTTTTGTATAACTGGTTTTTTTGAAAGCATCGGCTATCGTTTGTTTTTTACGAATAGGAATAATATCTTCAACATAGTTTTTCGTCAGATCGATACGGTGACTTTGAGGAGAAACGGTTACATTTTCTTGAACGATTCGAACTTCAGGGGATTCTGTGCCTTGGGAAGGGGAGGATGCATCTTCTAACTTTAAAGGATCAATCAATGTGAGAACTGAAAGAAGTTCGGTGCTCTTTTCTAAAGTAAATCCAGCTTTTTGCACTTCTTGTTGTGCCTCTTCATCTGTCAATGTGTCGCTGTCATCAAAATCGAATTGATTTACCTTAAAATCATAGCTGCGTAAGGTGAGTTTTGTTTCGATTTTTGCACCGTAAATCTGCCCAGAATCTTCTTGTGGTGCAATATTTTGACTTTGCGAATCACTGGCAAGAATGCTTAAAGAATCAAATTTTGGATAGCTATATTTCTGGGGGCGATTTTCGGCTAAAGCCATACGAATCCATTCAAAATGTTGTGTTTGAATGACTTTTTCATCGCCTTTTTTTTGTAGAATCGATAGTTCAAATTGACGTTTTCTGTCAAAGCTTTGCCGTGCATGGGTGGGAGAAATACGATCACCTTTATACCCATTGGCCTCAGGGTCTTGTGATTCTGATAGGTTTTCCTGCGTAAACCATTGTGGCGGTGTTACCAATCGCTGTTGTTCATCAAGAGCCGTAAAAAGTGCAATCCCCATAAGAATGCAGGAAGTGATTCCTGTCAGAACGGTTCCCGTAAGCCAACGAGCAGAGACCTGCCGGCGCGCAGGCCGTAAGCGTTTGACGACAAGAGCAGGGTCCTGTCCAGGATCGTTTTTTTGTTGTTCGTTATCCCACATAGATTTATAAGAGTACTTTTCAATATTAAATAAAGAAAGCTAGATAGATAGCTTAGCATGCTTCTACAGGAATTTGATTCTTTTTACAAATTACAGATCATGCGATTCTCTTTATACAGCAATGTCTTTATAAATCGTACCTGTGCAGAAAAATTTCCTTATTAAAGTAGCATAAAACAAGCGTTATTGAGATTAACTCATTCTTAGGCAACTTCCTATTTTCATGCATTGCAATGGGGTGCTATATTTTACTTTAAAGGCGCCATGCTCTCTTTGAACTCCTTTTGTTTTCATGTTTTATTTTTATGAAGGCAGATTTTACCAATAATGTCTTGAAATAGGATTTTTTGTTACAATATTTTATTGGAAATGTTTGGGTTATTTTATTTAAAAAAA
>NZ_JBHIOD010000009.1:0-11515 GCF_042195355.1 Bartonella sp. CL266QHHD | reverse complement strand
TGAAACAGCATCCCTAATGACAGGAGTTGCTGGAGCAGCCAAGGGAGGCATAAAGCTTGGCGCAAAGGCTCTGGCTAAATTCGCTGCTAAGACTGAAGCAGCAGCTGCAAAAGCAGAAAAGGAAGTTGTTCAATCAGTTGGAAAAATTGGCTCTGAAGACAGTGCCAAAGGCGAAAAGATCAAAGATCCGCAGACAGGAAATAAAAACAGAGAACATCATGACAAAAAACGTGATAAGGACAAGCAAGAATTAGAAAACAAGGAAGAATGTACGGTATGCCAAAAAGAACCCTCGTTTAAGGCTGAGGTGAAGGGAGCTGAGTTTGAGAGTGATATGTTTGGAAGAAAACCACTTGAAAAAAGATCTCGTCCTGATCTTCTTTATATAGAAAATGGTGAATTAAAAATTAGAGAAACAAAAACAGGTGATTCCAAGCTTACAGAAAATCAAAAAATTTTGAAAGAAGCCTATAAAACAGGAGATGCAAAACCCACGGGAGATGTTATTAGAGAGTTTCTTGAGGAACACAAAGAAAAGCTAAATAAATATCAGGAAGAACTCAAAGAATTTATAGACGAAAAGAAACCAACTCAGAAACAACTGGATGATTTTAAGAAAGATTGGGCTAAAAACCAATTAGGTAGGGAGTGGGGAAGACCTATCGAATATGAAATTAGCCGTCATACAGGTCGTTTAGAAGAACTTGTACAGGGACAATAAATGAAGATACAAACCAAAGACGTAACAGAAATTTTAAAAATACTGGGCTGGGAACCCTATCGCGATGAAGTGGGAGACACTTTCGCGCATTATCATCTTCCTGACCGCATTGTGGGCATAGGCTATGATATAAAAAATTATGGAGAGAGCGGCAAAGAGTTCCGGTTATCGGCTAAACTCACTACTGCTTCCTATTGCCTTGCTCGGGAATATTCTAGAGGTGAAAAATCACAGCGTAAATATGGAGATGTGCTGTTTTACGCGAAGGAGGATTTTAATGTTAAAGCTCCGGATCTTTCCGAAAGCCATATTAAGGACGCTCTAAATAGAGTGATTGCATGGGCGCAAGCACAGGATATTGAAAAAAAGTTGTGCGAGGAAGCTACTAATCATTCTGCCGTTGCACAAGCATTACTTGGTGATATGGAGGCTTTAAGGAGTGATAGATCTACCCCAAAACTATCTGTGCCAGAATTTGCTGATTATAAAACAATGACATCGGATGATCGCCTGCTTTTTTTTGCACAGGCCTATAAAAATGGGGAATTAGACGATATTCTAACGCGCAAGAAGCCAAAACAGCGCTCGATAAGTCTCACAGCAGCAATGCGCGTTCTTAAAACACAAGGGTGGTTTTCTACGGAGCCTAGAAAAATGTGGTTGGTTTTGCCCGACCGCTTTATTCAATTTGATTTTGGTTTTATACGTCTTCATGATAATTACAATGTCCGTATTGAAGCTGAAATATCTAATGAAATTATTTCTGTAGCTTGTAAATATATTCACTATAGTGGGGAGTATCGGTGCATATCACCTACAAATACTTATAATTCTTTTAACACGATTGGGGGGGGGATTTTTAGTGGTTTTGATAAAGGCATTGATATTTGTGTAGAGACATTAGATGAGCAAGAGCTTATCAAAATCTCTGAGCGAATAATACAATGGGCACGTGCCCAAGATTTACAAGCATCAATAGAAAGCAAAACACGTGTTCAAAAGTATAGCTACAATATACGTATAGTCTGGCATTTAGCTTGTTTAGCATTGACAGGTCAAATTGATATCCTGAAATCTTATCAAAATTTTTTAGAAGCCGGTACGATTTCTGGACATTTAGAAGACCGTGAAGTGGAGAAGTATGTTAATCACGCAGTTCAATTTGCTGAAGAGCATCTGAAAATCTTTAATGAGCGAAAAGCCATAGATGATCGTCTTAGTTTGCAAGATTTGTCTTTTCTTAATACAGTTTCTGAAGACTTAAAAAGGATGGGGTGGACAGTTTATCGCGATAAGAACTATGATCGCAATGCTTATTTTGTAAGTAAAGACCGTATCATCAATATAATGTACAGTCTTCAAAGTGATGAAGAAGAGCCGATTGTTGTATTTAAGGCTTCGCTTTCAACACTTGGCTTTTCTACTGCTCATAGAGAGATGTTTCCTAGATTGCCCCAATATATAGCTCTCAAAGAGGCAGAAGAATTTTATACAGTTTCTAGTACTGAATTGGATGAAGGCAAGCTAAAGGAGATTTGTACAGATATACTTGAGTGGGCTGATCGGCAAAATGTCAATCAAATCATCTATGATTATGCCGCTTTGCCAACAAACAGTGAAGCTCACCTTGTGGCACGTCACTTTATAGCACTCATTCTGATTGGTGATATTGAAAAGCTCAAATTTTATAAGGAAAGTTTCAGGGCAAAGAACCATCTAGGCTTTGTGGAAGGTATCACGAAATATACGATTGACAACTCTCTTACTCTTGCACGGGGTTATCGAGCAGGTTTTCCGAAAAATGCACCGATTTTAAGCTTGGATGCGCAAACAGCATCTGTTGCTTCTAAAACAACTTCTGTTGAAGTGGCAGAAGAAGTAAATGAAGCGGATGACACTGATGATCGTCTCACCATGGAAAGTGCTCATGCACTTTTAAAAATCCTAGGCTGGTCAACCGAGAAAATCAATGAGAATGATTATATGGCAAGCTATCAATTGGCTGATCGTGAAGTAGATATTCTTTATAACGACGAAATTGCCAAAGACTACCCGCAATTTGATAGCGCCTTTATGATTAGCACGGGCATTCTTTCCACCGCTTGTAAATTCATTGATCCTACCCACACGGAAGATATTCCAGATATACAGCTTAATTTTGAAGCCAAGGGATTAGAAATCTTTGAACCAGAAGTTACTGCGGATCGCTTAAAGCAAGCACTTGATGATGCGCTAGAATGGTCAGTCAAAGACATTGACCTTTCTAAAAGACTTCGCTCTGATTATGGTATAGCTCCTTGGGAAAAAGGCGCCACGTCTACGGATTATGCTTTACTTCATCTTGGCGCTCTTGCTTTATTGGGTGATGTTGAAGCCTTGCAATCTTATCAGAAAAGCTTTACGGCAGGTGATCACCTAGGCTTTGACGAGAGCATCAACAAAACCCACCTTGAACGTGCATTAGCTTTAGCCAAAGAAGTAGCAAAGGTGAAGCAAGTGAGCTACGCTTTGATTGAATGGGTAGCAAAAGATTTTGATAGTCACTTAGAGCTTTCTAGCGAGGAATAACCTCCTTCTTGGAAGGAGAGTTTGTTAAGTCTATTTAGAACAAAGAATACATTGATTATTTTGAAAAAATCGAGGGGCTTATGAATCATGAAATGGATAAAGAAAAAAATTATGGGAGCAGCTGAACCTGTGGAATTTAAAGGTAAAAAAGTTTATCAGGGAGATGAGCTGTTTGAGCCTGAAACAGTTTCTTCTTGGAAAGAAAAAGGACAGATAGTAACAGGTACAAATGTGGAAAGAATGGTATCAGGAAGAGCTCCTATTGGAGTCGATTGTAGGCCTATTATGTTATATCCTATGACACAAGAAGGTCCTATGGCTGAGGTTCTCTACTCATTTTATCAAGACAAGAGTTTTGTTGCGCCTATGAAGCCAAAGGAAAATTTTATCAGAAAAGTTATTTGTTGGATTTCAAAAAAAGACTCCTCAGCAAGAAAAAAGAAAAAGTAATTATTGCAAATATTGGAGTAATGACACTAAAAGGCGCTCTCTAAGCTTTAATGATCATCCCCTTTAATTATATCATATATTGTAAATGCGAGATGATTGCACAGAGACAAATGAGAAAAGAGCTCCTTCAAGAAAACATCCTTTATATTCTATCAATGTAATCCAAATTCCATTGGCTATAGTAGAGAATATTGATCAGTAGAAACACTCATTATGAGTAAAAACACACTGTGACTTATGGAGAAAAATTTATGAAAAGTTATACTTTATCGGATGTTGCACAATATATTGATATGCATAGTCATGCTATTAATTTTGGTACTAAAGATAATGCCCCTGATGATGTACGGATTAAAACAGCTGAGAACACTCTCGATTTACAATTTACCTCTTCCTATAAGGGTTTTTTAAAAAATTATGGAGGCGGAGAAGTTGGAGGTGAAGAAATATTCAGTATTTATGAAATCTGTGCAGGTATTCCTGCTGGTGATATTGTTTACCGAAATTTGCTTGATAGAAGAGATGGCTTTACGGACCCCAAACAACTTGTTATCTGCACAACTGATTTTGGTGAAACCTTTTATTTTGATTATACGCAGTTTCGGGATGGTGAATGCCCACTCTATCTCAAGTATACATCTGAAGATTCCGAATATTACGCAAGTAATTTTTATGAATTTCTCTGTAAAAGAATTAAAGAGTATGCAGGGGAAAATTCATGAAAACCTATACCTTAGATGATGTTATACAACTAGTTGATAATAGGATAATTGCGATTTATTGCCTGTTATGAAAACATCTCAATAGAAACTGACAATTATAGAGATGAGAAAAATACCTTTTAATAGACCTATGTCAGTGTTGTCAGTTCTTTTTAGCCCCTATGGCATTTTTTTAAATGAGAAAAAATTAAAAACATTATATTTCAATATGTTATTATTTTAATAACACAACTCATATCAATAGTACAATCTTTAAAGATAACCAATGATGTGAGTTGATTAAAACTTGTCAGTTTGTGTCAGTAAATTGAACTGATAACTAGATTATTTTAGTGAGTAATTAGTGCGTGTCTTATGAAAAGCGTATGAAAGTAAAAACTGATTACGTTATCAAAATCCCTTTTATGAATTTTTATAAGTTCATTTGAATAGATAAACTTATGATTTTAGAGAATGATTACAACGTGCTTTATGAAAAGCATATGATCCTTTAAGCCTTTCAAAAGATAGCTTGTAACTCATAAGAAATGCTATCAAGACCATTATGGTTATGAGTTTTGGAGGTTTAGGGGTTTTTGGGGGTTTTGGAGGTGCTTTTTACGCCCCCCCTTTACATATTTTTCAATAAAAAATAAAAGTTTATTATATTTCAATATGTTAACTTTTATCAAGTTTCCAAAAAAAACAACCTATATCAAAATACAACCTGTAAATTCAACTAATGCTATATGTTTTGTAGGGGTTTTGGGGGTATATGGGGTGCTTATACTTTTTTCAAAAATTAGGGAATTAAAAGCGTAAAGTAATATAAGTATTCACAACAAAGCTTTTGAAAAGCATAAAGCTATCATTTTAGATTACGGTATAACCTCTTAAAGGCAATGTAAAAAAATCTAATTCTATTTAAGAGTGGATTTCTTAAAAGTTTTAAAGCAATCCAAATAAGAGTATCTAAAAGTGCAAGTTTCTTCTTTTTAGAATAACGCATGATAAATTATCCTTTTAAAGATTGTATGTAAGCAATGTATAAAGGGGTATAGGAACCTATAGCTATAAGACCTTATACCCCTTATGAGTTTATCATACCCATTATGTGAGCATGCTTTTAAGTTATTCAGTTTCTCTTAATACCAAATTTGGTAAGTTCTTAACGATTTTCATGGTTTCTAAACTTACGGTAATAACCCTCTGAAATAACTCTAGAGGGTAGGCAGGGTTGCCAATGGTTTCAACAGCATAGCGATTGGCATCATTAACAATGCCACTCTTTTTATCAGTCTTTACACATTGACGCCCCATAACCCATTCAAGAGCGGGTTTACCATTGATGATATACTCATAAGCTTCCTTAGGGATATCTGTCATGATGATATTGCTATTATAAATAACAGTGGTTTTATCTTTCTCTTTACCTGCTTTTGCGAATTTCATTTCAGTTACATAATAAAACTTTTCTGGATTAGAGATCTCTGTTTGTTTTGGATTACCTTTTTTAAAGGTTACTGGATAAGGTTCTATAGTTTCATAATTCACGTGCAAATGACCGAGTTCACGTCCTGCTGTTACGAACTTCCAAAAATCATCAGCACTCTTTACACAAGGAATGCGAGGTAATTCTTTGCATAAATTATCAGCATAACGAGAGCGATAATCTTCCGAATGAAGCAAACCGTAAACGTAATAGAATAGATCATCTTTTGTTATGGTTTCATTAGGATAAGCGGCTTTTAAATGTGCTAATCCTTCATCAGTAATGGCATCACGCCTTTGTAAACTAGCTGTTGTGTTTGCTTCTGTAGAGTTTGTAAATAAATGGGATTGTTTCTCACTTTTATTTTTTAAAGATTCAGTATTTTCGTAAATATAGCGTGGAAAGCATTGACCTTTATCTATTGCGTCATGGTTAGGTAGTTTCTTAGTCATTAAGACAGAGAAACCACTTCTTCCTCCAACAGCAGAAACTTGTATTACTTTATTTTTAATCGCTTGTCCTATCGGGAATATACGAGGCATTTGATAAACCCCATCGTTAAAGATGCGATTATAATAAAGCCACTGCTTAGTAAAAGGACGATAAAGACTTTGAGTAAGACTGTAACATTCAAACTTAAAGAGTTTTTCTTTTACTAATTCTCGTTTGAGATTATGACTCCAACTGATCTTTTTTACATCTGTATTGACGAAATTATCTACAGCATTTGCACGTGTTTTACGATCAGAGTGTCGATAGGTAGTATTAAAACGTTCTACTTCGCTGTTATAGAACATAATCATATTATTCATGTTTTTCTTTAAAAATTCACGGCTTGAGTTATATGTCCAAGCATCACGATTAGTTTTTAGACCACAAGAAAAATTTTCAAATAGTTTTTTACCATGTCCTTTCTTATCACCTAAAGCTAAGAATGTTTCAAAACTTTCATCACGTTGATTTATCCAATCACCATGCTTATCTGGTGTAATCATTTGCCAGCTTTGTTCACGTGTAATACCACCAACACTACCAAAGTATTGAAGCATCTCAAGTTTTTTTTCGGTGGAAAGATTATCTCCAATATCATGATAATAAATTTTACAAGGTCCAATAGCATTGGGATTTTTGATAAATAGCGTTACCGCAATACCCGTCATACTACCATTGCCGAAAATATTTTCACCTTCTTGAGCAACTCCATTGCTTAACATATTTTTGCGAAGATCACCCCTCAGATTGAGAACATAAATGCTCGTAAACTCTTTGGCTAAAGATTTTCGTAATCCATCCATTGTTGACTTTTCTATATAACCAGAACCAGAAACAAAGCCGATTACCCCAGCATTATCAATACGGTCACTAGCCCAGCGAATAGCACGAATATAACTATCATAAAGTGCTTGCACACAAGTTGTTTTAGATTGAGTAGCATAAGTTTCACGAATACGGTTATTTAAAATAGGATAAGGCGTATTCTTTGCATTATCATTTTCGCTTTTTTGTCCTACCGAATAAGGAGGGTTACCAAAGATAACTTTGATGTTTAGATTTTTCTGATGTTCTAAATATTCACTGTTTTCTTTAAATAATTCCTGTAGCAGGTTCTTCTCTTCAAGCATCCGAAACGTATCGGTTAAGCCAATATGTTTGAAAGGGATATACTCACCTTTCATAAGACTATGATAAGTCGATTCAATGTTAATCGCTGCTATGTAATAGGCGAGCAAAACAATCTCATTGGCATGGATATCATGACGGAACTTATATTCCATATCCTCTGGTTTGATGAGTTTTGATTGTAAAAGCCGTGTGATAAAGGTACCTGTTCCCGTGAAAGGGTCAAGAATAGAAACACCCCGTGACCCCAAGCTTTTGCCAAACTCATTACGCAACACATCATCAACAGAATGAATGATAAAATCCACGACCTCAACGGGGGTATAAACAATCCCAAGCCTATCCGTGGTTTTCTTAAATGCCTTGGCAAAAAAACTTTCATAAAGTTTGATAATAAGATTCTGTTTTGCATGCGTTTCCGTAATGCCTGCTGTACAGAACGTGACACTTTTGTAAAATTTATCAAGATCTTTCGTTTTCTCTTCGATATTTGTTTTATCCAGTTCCGTTAAGATCTTGTCCATTGCTTGTGAAATGGCATTGTTCTGTACAAATTCATTACCGTCAAATAAAGCTTCAAACACGGGACGCGTGACAAGATGTTGCGCTAACATCTCAATCGCTTCCTCTTGTTTAATATCGCTGTTTACGTTGTTTTGTAATTCCTTATGAAACGCATCAAAGGCGTGAAAGGCTTCACTGTTTTCATCAGTAAGCAGGTTTTGAAGGTGCGTGATATGGTTTTGAGCAATCTCAGCAACATTGTTCGCCCAAATGCCCCAATAATCCGTGATTTTAAAACTATCCAGAAAAATGGCTTTGACAAAATCAAAAAATTCAGAACGGCGGAATAAGTCTTCTTGTCCTCCAGATACCGATTGAGATTTGCTTTCTGCTGTTCCAATGACACGTCCAGAACTTTCTGCTTTTGATGGTATCGAGATCTCATCAACCGTTGTGGTAAGCTCTTTTAATTCATCCTCACGTTTAATCTCTATAATCTCAATCGTATGGCTGCTATCTTGTCCTAAAGACATTTGATTAATTGTCCGAGCAAGCCTTTCATCATGAGAATGTAAAGCATGCAAAACTTGCCAAACAACACGGTATCTCTTATTGTTTTTTAAAGCTTTTTTGGCTTTTAAGTGTGAAGGAATGATAATGGGTAAAATGATATAGCCCGTTTTCTTATTTTGAGCACGGCGCATCACACGTCCCACCGCCTGTATCACATCCACTTGGCTATTGCGCGGGTGTAAAAACATGATGGCATCAAGAGCAGGCACATCAATCCCTTCAGACAGACACCGAACATTGCTTAAGATCCGACAAACATTTTGACCCGCATCTTCTTTAAGCCAATCCAATTCCTCATTGCGCTTTTTGACACTTTGCGTTCCGTCAATATGTCTTACTTCACAGTTTAGAAAGGGAACGGTTTGAAGGAAATCATCAATATGAGATTTGATAATTTTATTGAAGAGCTTTGTTATATATTGAGAGGTGTTAATGTCTTTGCAAAAAGCTAAAGCGCTATGCATGGGCTCTGTATCATCATCATCAACAGCGGCTTGCTTATCTATTTTGGTCAGGGCTCTATAACAGCCAATAATTTTTGCCGCATCATCTAAATCAATTTCACGGTTTTCATTGGCAATAATCTCCTGTATGGCTGGTGTGATATAGGTTTCATTAATGCCTAAGACCACAATTTTGTAAGGGGTTAACAGTTCATTATCAACAGCTTCTGCGAAGGTATAATGATGGAGTTGTTTTCCAAAAAGTGCTTCATCATCCATAGAGGCGAGAACGGCATTGATCTCATCAGCCCGCCTTTTGGCAGTATCACTAAAGATCTTTGGGGTTGCTGTCATATAGAGACGTTTTTTACCACGAATGATGCTGTTATCATGAACCTTGATAAATTCAGATTCATTGTCTTCAGTTCCCAATGAAGCACCAGTGGTACGGTGTGCTTCATCACAGATGATTAAATCAAATTCGGGTAAATCATGCTCTTTTTGTGCATCCGAAATCACTTGGATTGAATGGTAAGTTGAAAAGACCACCGTCATTGCGTCTACTAGGTTTTCACGAGCTTCTTTAGCAAGGGCTTGTGCATCCGTGGTAGCAGGGAGAACAAGATCTGATGTTGCCATACCAACAATATCATCTTGGTTTTTACGACGCTTGCCTACTTTCGTATCCGAACACACAGCAAAAGAACGCAAGGGCACTTGTGCATCGGCTGTCCATTCACGGATCGTTTGTGAGACTAAAGCAAGAGAGGGAACCAGAAACAAAACACGCTTGCCTTGACCTGCTATTTGTTCTGCTATCTTCAAACTGGTGAAAGTCTTGCCCGTTCCACATGCCATAATAAGCTTGCCACGGTCTGCTTCTTTTAACCCTTCACAGACTTTCTTGATGGCTTCTTCTTGATGGGGACGAGGCTCTTTTGTTGATTTCAGAACAACTTCTTTTTTCGTTGCAAATATTTGCCAATCTATCCGACTGTTTTCCATATGACGAAGGTCAATACGATAAACGGGTATCGCTTGTCCTTTAATCATGGCATTCACATTGTCACTTAATTCCACTTCTGTGCTGTCAACGAGAAGTCGATATTTAAAGATGTCTTTTCCAGATGCCGCGATAAAGCTATCAATATCCTTTTTACTGATCTGATGGTCTGCTTGATAAAACTTACATTGAATAGCCACATAGCCCTCTTGATTGCGAAGCTTGGCAACCAGATCAATGCCGATATCATTTTTATTCCAACCTTCACGCTCTTTAGCCCATTCATAATAGCTCTCAACTTTTTCATATCGCCCATAGTGGAGAGGGTCATACATAAGATATTTTGTCACAAAATCTTCAAACACTTTCCCTCGTAGAGTATTTGAAGTTGTCTGTTCACGATAGGATTGTAAAAGGGAGCGTAAAGTGAATTGTTCATTATCAGACTTAATAGATTGCAGCATATTGTAATAAAAATCCCTTGCCTTATGAGATGATTAATAATCATCAAAAGAATCAAAATGAATTTAATTAAATGCATTTAAAGCAAATAACGATAAAAAAGGGAAAAAAACTGCTAAAAAAAGCCGATATTTTTTTCAAAAGGGGTCTTTAAGGCTGCTTATCAACAGCCCATGACATGGAATAAGATCAGCAAAGTAGTGAAATTTGCTATTCATTTCACGGGTTAATCAAGATAAATGTACTATGGGCTTTAATATATCAGAATGAGTATTTTGATAAGTTTATAGATAGGTTTTGAAGGTGTTTAAAACCCTCAAAATACCTTCAAAACTCCTTTAAATATATATCATAGATTGTATTTACGTGTTGTGTTTAATATAGGTTGTTTGTTTAAAATATTAACCTATTGAAATATAATGACTTTTATTTTTCGATTGAAAAAAATATATAAAGGGGGGTAAAAGGAACCCTCAAAATACTCAAAACCCCTAAAACTCATAGATTAAGGCGTTCTTTGAAGGTTCACTCTATGAAATACAAGGGGTAATGCTTTATTGGGGTGTCTTATGCCCCTTTACTAAAGGATGCCATTCATAACGTATTGTAGGTCGACCGCTTTTAGGGTTATTGTCTCCAGAGACTTCACGAATATAGTTACAACGGCATAAAAGCTCTAAAGCTTGCTTAACGGCTTGATTATCTTTTAAAGAAGTCCAACTTCTTTGATGAATATCGCGTAAAGTAAAAACATCAGATAAATGATCACAACGCTCGACAATTAATTTTGCACGCTCTGCTGTTAATGTATCCCCCGCCGCATAAAGTCTTTTGACATGACTTAACAGATATTTTTCCCAACGCAACGCTGTTGTAATGGCATAGAGACCAATTTCTAAACCACCACTATCAAGAAGTTCAAAAATTAACGCAAGGCTTGCTATGGTCTTTGGCATTTTTAAAACATGCGATTGTAAG
>NZ_JBHIOD010000008.1:0-76608 GCF_042195355.1 Bartonella sp. CL266QHHD | reverse complement strand
ATAGTAAGAAGGATCATTTTTGAAAGCTGTTATCGCAGAACCAATATCATTGAGTGCAGCTTGATAGGTTTGTTTTAAGCGATCAGGGTTGAGAGCAGGAATGTCGCTTTTATTGAGAAGGGTGCGCAATTCACTCCCAAGTTGGTCAAAATTGATGCCATTGTCACTATTTTTTGCAAAAAACTTTTCAAGACTTTCGCTGTTTAAGTTTGCAAGTATGGGGGAAATATTGTTTTTGAGGCTGTCCACGGTTTGTTGGACCATGGAGCTGTTTTCTAGAGCCGTTTTAGCTCCTATCTTTGCTGTACTAGAAACCACGTGGATGGCTTGGAGGGTCATCAGCAATGTTATGAGAGCCCAGGTGAGAAAGCCATGAAGAGTCCCTGAGGTTTCAGCAAAACGTCCAGCTACAAAGCCTCCCAAGGCTAGGCTAATCAGTGTAACGATAACAGAGCCCACGCCAAAGGAGAGGAAAGAGCCTTCAAATGGGGTTGAAGAAGTGAAATCCATTTGGCTTAAGCCTAAAGCTGCGACCAGAAAAGAGAGGCAGATTGAGGTGGCAAGAGCCGTCACCAGTCCCGCAAAGATTGCGGACCATGAAATGGGTGTGTGAAAGAGTGAATATTTTTCTTCTAGAGACGTTTCTCCTAGAAAATTCGTCTCGAATGGTGTGTTTTCAGGAATGCGAGTTTCCATGTTTTATCTCCTTGAATATGCTGGAGATACAATGCCTTTTTGCAAATTATGTTCCAAAAGGGATAAAGAGCCGCTAAAAAGGACAGAAAAGATCTAAAGTTAAGATCGAGATCATCATGGTGGGGCATTTTCTTTTGAAACTTTTGTTTAAAACGTGTTCATAGAGAGTTTTTGTTGATCATAAAAAAGGGTGTGAAAACGACAAGGTACGCCTATAGGGCTTTATGAGGTCATAATAATATGGATGCTTTTTTGTTTATATTCTTTCATAAATTTGAATTTTTATCTCATGACAACGTCTTGGTCGATAAACATATGATAAGCGTTACGAATGGGAATATATTTATGTTTCATAAATAAAAGCACATTTTGTATAGAGAGCTCTTTCTTTGTGTTTTCGCTATTGTATTCTTTTGACAAATGGTTTTCTTTTTGATTGTATCAAAAAGTTTAAAGAGAGACCTTGTTAGGATATAAAATGTTTCGTTCAACTTTTTTTAAAAATCGTGAAATCTATGGACCTCTTTGTATTGGCTTTGATCCGAGCCATAAAGTTTTGCAATCGTGGAAACTAAGCTTTGATTATAAAGGTCTAAAAGATTTTTGTGATATCCTCTTAACAGCGGTTGTGGGTAAAGTGGGGATGATAAAGCCGCAAGTCGCATTTTTTGAATTATATGGTGTGGAAGGTCTTCAAGCTCTCAAAGAACTGATTGAAAATGCACACGAACAAGGCATATTGGTTCTGGCGGATGTAAAGAGGGGAGATATTGGCTCTACTGCTGAAGCCTATGGTAAAGCTTGGCTGGGTCCAAGCAGTGCGTTCAAAGCTGATGCCATCACAGTTAATCCTTTTTTGGGTTTTGATGCTCTTCTTCCTCTGATAAAGGTTGCAGAAGAAACAGGAGCAGGAGTTTTTGTGGTTGTTCAGTCTTCTAATCCAGAGGGGAAACAAATACGAAATGCGCTTATTGGAGATCAGACACTCTCTCTTCATCTAGCACAGTGTATTTGTGATTATAATTCTCAGTCTCCGGTTCTCCATCATAATATTGGTCCCATAGGTGCGGTTATAGGAGCGACATTAGGATCTGAATCAAAAGACACAATCGAGCAGTTAAACAATAGTCTGTTTCTCGTTCCGGGTATTGGCGCCCAAGGTGGAACAATGACACAATTAGCAAATCAATTTCCACAAAGACTTTGGCAGAATGTTATTCCCTCTGTATCACGCTCTATTACAGATGCTGGACGAAATATTGTTGATTTAAAAAATGTTATCAATCATTTTGCAGAACAAGCGCAAAGCACACTGATGTCTTGAGGATTTTTGCATCTGTAATAAATCTGAAGAATTTTGAGAGGGAGGGCTTTTGAGGGGGATGTTTCCGATTTATCCAGAATCAACAGTTGCTTTGTGGTTTCGTTCAAAAAGCGCGGATGTCTTTTCATTGAATGTTAAGCGGGCATTTCATGTTGAGCGGGAGGCTATGTTCCTATTGAAAGTACAAATATTTTCAGTAGATTGCCTTAAGGGTAAAGGTTTACATCCTTCAAAAGCAAAAGCTTATGCATATTGTTACCAGTTTCCAGTTGATAAAGTTATTGCAGCGTTTGTTTCTATAAGATAGACACACGTTATCGGTGAATATATATATTGTTGTTAGAGAAAAACATGTCATCAAAACAAGAAAAAACCAAAGCCCGTTTACCCCGTGGTTTTGTGGATCGTACAAGTGCACAGTTGTATGCAACTGAAACAATGATTGCGCAAATTCGTGAAGTTTATGAACTTTACGGTTTTGAAGCACTAGAAACTCCAATTTTTGAATATACAGATGTGCTGGGTAAGTTTTTACCGGATTCAGATCGTCCAAATGCGGGCGTTTTTTCGCTACAAGATGATGATGAGCAATGGATGTCTTTGCGCTATGATCTTACCGCGCCTCTTGCTCGTTATTTTGCCGAGAATTTTGAAGTTTTGCCAAAGCCTTATCGCAGTTATCGTCTTGGCTTTGTTTTTCGCAATGAAAAACCAGGTCCAGGGCGGTTTCGGCAATTTATGCAGTTTGATGCGGATATTGTTGGAACACCAACGGTAGCAGCTGATGCCGAAATTTGTATGATGGCAGCCGATAGTTTGGAAAAACTAGGGTTTCAGCATCATGAATATGCCATTCGTCTGAACAACAGAAAAATTCTCGATTGCGTTTTAGAGAAAATTGGTTTGGGGGGAAATGAGCAGGCTGAAAAGCGCTTAACTGTCTTAAGAGCAATTGATAAACTGGATAAATTTGGTTCTGAAGGGGTGCGTTTGCTTTTGGGAAAAGGGCGTTTGGATGAAAGTGGTGACTTTACAAAAGGGGCGGAGCTTAAGGATAAAGAGATTGAGTGTATTCTTACCTTAACTGCTGCTGGAGCTGAAACAGCAGAAGAAACGCTTGAGGTTCTTAAAGAAGTGGTTGGTGATCATGTTCAAGGGCGTGAGGGAATTCGTGAGCTTGAGGAAATGCAAGCAATTTTTGTCGCAAATGGCATTCAGAATCGTATCAAGATTGATCCATCGGTGGTGCGTGGACTGGATTATTATACAGGTCCTGTTTTTGAGGCTACGTTGCTTTTTGATGTTTTCAATGATGATGGGCAGAAAGTTGTTTTTGGCTCCGTTGGTGGTGGTGGGCGCTATGATGGATTGGTGGCACGCTTTCGTGGTGAAAACATTCCAGCAACAGGTTTTTCAATCGGGGTCTCACGCTTGATCGCTGCTTTGCAAAATCTTGGAAAGTTGCCTATGAAAGAGTCAACAGGGCCGGTTGTTGTGCTGATGATGGATAAAGAGCCAGAGGCGGTTGCTGGTTATCAAAAAATGGTGATGCAGTTGCGTGGTGCCGGAATTCGTGCTGAGCTCTATTTGGGGGCATCGGGGATAAAAGCGCAGATGAAATATGCAGATCGACGCCAAGCGCCTTGTGTGGTTATCCAAGGCTCACAAGAACGTGAGAGTGGAAAAATACAGATCAAAGATTTGATTGAAGGGGCGCGGTTATCTCATGAAATTAAGGATAATCAAACATGGCGTGAAAGTCGACCAGCACAAGTGACGGTTGATGAAGATCAATTGGTCAAAACGGTACAGGATATTTTAGCAGCTCAAAAATGATAATGGTAAAAGTCTTTATACAAGTGATTGTTCGAAATATTTTGGAAATTTGAAACTCAATTTTTTAAATTTGTACTTTGCTCGTTTACACGTGCTGACGCACGCGTTCAAAATCGAGTTTTTGGAGTGCGTGCGGAATAAAAGAGAGATTTTTAAAGAGGTAAATAAGCGCTATTTGCTATAAAATGTGCCCTTCTGAGGATGCGATGATAATGCGTTAAGATGAGCAAAAAAATTTTAACGAAGAAAAAACTCTGAGAAAATTAAAGGGTTTTACGTAACGCTTCTGCAAAAGTTTATAAAAATATTGACAAGTTCATATTGGCTTCATCTTTGAATTCTCATCTATGAGTATCAAATCCTTTGATGTTCTCTTCTTGGACATTACAAAATCTAGTCTTATTGCAAAAGGAGGGAGAACTAGAGCGTTTTATCCTAAAAGACTTTTTAAGCTTCAAAAAACAATGGAATGACTTAAATCGAACAATTTTTTACAGGAGCATGTTTGGATGAATTGTCAGCTGCCATAATGGTAACTTACTGATAATATGTATTATTTCATAAAATCAACTCTTTAATGGAGAAATGAAAATGGTCCAATATGATTTTACTCTGCTCTATGAACGAAATCCCTTTATTCTTGAAAGACCTGAGAATATTGGAAAGTCATTTAAACTTCCTCCTTCAAATTTCGGATTTGAAGATCTTCCGCAAATTACCTTTTCAGGCGCCTCGTCATGTCGGCGTATGATTTTTGGGCTATCATTTAGTGGTATGAAAGCATTTTTTGTGATGTTGTGGCAGATAGGGAAAATGTTAGATGAGGGGGATGATGTGGATTTATGGTTTGATCAGATAACATTGGATCATGATATTCTTGAGGAATTTTTGACTTGCGATCTTTCAATTCAAGAACCAGAATATCTTAATTTTGAAAGTTTTAAAGAAGGTATCAAAGAATTAGAAAAGAATAAAATTGTAGCGAAGGGGACAAAAAAAGATTGTTATTTCATCAATCCAGATATTTTTGGTCTTCCTGAATGTGATGAAGATTTTGAGTTCGATGAAGAGGAAGAGATAGAAGCACACTTTACGGTAGAATACCCGAATAAACAACTCCTTTAACCGTTTTTCTCTTAGAGAAAAATAAAAGCTTAGAATAAATGGCTATGAGAACAGCAATGAGTCTGTTTATGGTATGTGAATTGGAATGTTTGCGGGATCTGTTTTGATTTAATATTCTCCATGAATGGTTCTTTATGCAGAGCAGTTTTTATGCCATATTTTCTTCTTTTTATGAGACATAAGTTAATTTGAATTGTGCACCTCTTCAAACAAATGTTTGATCTGTATTTTCTTTCTTGATACTTTTGTAAACTTTGCAGTAATGATGTTCATAGCTCTTGTATTTTGGCGCGTTTACGAGAGGTATTTTTACTCTTTTTAATCGTTTATTCATATGCCAATCCCACTTGCTAATGAGCAAGAAAATAGTTTTAAGGGATTCAATATAAGAAGGGATAAAATAAAACAATCTTATGATATTCGGCTCCTCTCATTCAATATGCAAAATTATAAATTATCTTTATAAATCAAAGTATTGTTCGATACAAAGTTTTTCTCAGTATGAGAAATTTAGCATTGATCTTGCATATTTCATCAATACGTTAGTCCTTGATGTTTCTGAGAGAGTTTTGCATGAATTTGCGCATTTGGCAATTGCATCCCCATTTTTTGATAGCGTGCAACAGCTTTTAACTCTTTGATTTTTTAGCTCCACAACGGGTCCAGATTTTTCATCAGCAATTTTTCAAGTTTTTTCAAAGCCGTTAAAGCATGAAATATTTATTGAAAAAATTATTGCTGTAATATTTTTTCACAGAAGGCGCACAATCAACTTATCGTGTCTGCTTTCACGAATAGATGTTGTAAAAAGTAAACGACACAAATCTTCCTCCTCAGGAAATTTGTGTCGTAAAATTTTGTTTAAATAGACGATTGGGGGAATTAGCTTTTCAAGGCTTCTAAAACATGTTGTGGTGAAGAAACTTCATAAGGATCTGTTGCACAATTATCTGAAAAACCTGCTTCTTCGAACCATTGTTCAACCACACCATCATTAATAACAGCTGCATAGCGCCATGATCGCATGCCGAAACCAACATTGTCTTTTGCAACCAGCATACCCATTTTGCGTGTGAATTCACCAGAGCCATCGGGAATTAATTTCACGTTTTTGATATTTTGTGCTTTTCCCCAAGCATTCATGACAAAAGCATCATTGACGGAAAGGCAATAAATTTCATCAATACCCGCTTGTTTAAATTCATCATAGAGTTTTTCAAAATCAGGCAGCTGAAAGGTTGAGCAAGTAGGGGTAAAAGCTCCAGGAAGAGAAAAAAGAATAACACGCTTTCCTTTAAAGTAAGCATCGCTGTTAACTTCTTGCCACCGATAAGGATTGTCTCCAGCCATTGATTCATCGCGTACGCGTGTGTGGAATGTTACATTGGGAACTGTTTTTTTCATCATCATGATGCTCCTGTATTCTTTTACGAAAATTTTGTTTTAAAACAGCCTTCGTATTTAAAAAACATATGGCAAAAAGCGTTTTAAACAAAAGGGCTTCTTTAAAAATTCTTACTTCTAACGAGTGTGCAAATATTTCACACTTCCGTCAAGTAGAATTAATGGTCGACTTTGGATACTCTTCACCTTAAAATTATAGGAAATCATATAAAGGTATTGATATGACCATAAAGACAGTTTTAACCACGGCTTTTGAGGGGCAAAAACCGGGAACGTCTGGTTTGCGCAAAAAAGTGTCTGTTTTTCAACAACCCCATTATGTAGAAAACTTTATACAGTCTCTTTTTGATAACATTGGGCCTCTTGAAGGAAAAATGTTGATTCTTGGGGGAGATGGGCGCACTTTTAATCGTACTCTTCTTCAGATTGTGTTGAAGATGGCGGCGGCGCATGGTGTCTCTTGTATTAAAATGGGAAGGGGCGGTATTCTTTCTACACCTGCTGTTTCGCATCTTATTCGTAAAACTCATGCCCATGGTGGACTTATTCTTTCTGCAAGCCATAATCCTGGTGGTCCAGAGGGAGATTGTGGTATCAAATACAATGTTTCCAATGGTGGACCGGCTCCTAATTCTTTATGTGATGCTATTTTTGCAACATCGCAACGTCTTTCCTTTTATAAAATTCTTGAAGCACCAGATATTGATTTAGATAGGCAAGGTACGGTCTTTATGGGAGCCATGCGGATTGATATTATCGATCCTGTCGCTGATTATGTTGCTTTGATGCAAGAGCTTTTTGATTTTGACTGTATTGCTAAGGCCGTTGCTCGAGGTCTTACTTTACGGTTTGATGCCATGCATGCGGTAACAGGGCCTTATGCTCATGAAATTTTTGAAAAATGCTTAGGATTTTCTGAAGGGACAGTGGTTAATGGTATTCCTTTGCCAGATTTTGGAGGCGGTCATCCAGATCCCAATTTGGTTTATGCCAAGGCTCTTTATGATTTATTGATGTCAGAGCAAGGACCAGATCTTGGCGCAGCCTCTGATGGTGATGGAGATCGTAACCTCATTATTGGTCGTGGGCAATTTGTCTCGCCTTCGGATTCTTTGGCTATTATGGCTGAACATGCACACCTTATTAAAGGATATCGAAAAGGTGTTGTAGGGATAGCGCGTTCTATGCCAACGGGGCGTGCTGCTGATTTAGTTGCGGAAAAACACGGATTAAACTTTTTTGAAACGCCAACGGGATGGAAGTTTTTTGGAACCCTTTTGGATGCGGGGAAAGTAACCTTTTGTGGTGAAGAAAGCTTTGGAACGGGCTCTCATCACATCCGCGAAAAAGATGGTTTATGGGCTGTCCTATTTTGGTTAAATCTTTTAGCGGTAACAGAAAAAACTGTCGCACAGATTGTTCAACAGCATTGGTCCACCTATGGGCGTTTTTACACGTTACGGCATGATTATGAAGAAGTCGAAGCAGATAAAGCTTTGGCATTACTAGAGTATTTGCGTGCGCACTTACCACATGCAGGAACTGAAATTGCTGGATTTTTCGTCAAAAAAGCAGATGATTTTACATATCATGATCCTGTTGATCAGAGCGTTAGCACGCGGCAAGGTATACGTATTTTTTTCGAGAATGGAGCACGGTTGGTGGTTCGTTTGTCGGGAACAGGGACGCTAGGTGCTACTTTACGACTTTATTTTGAACAGTATGAAAGTGATCCGCGCAAACACAATTTTAATCCGCAAGAAGTTCTCCAACCTTTGCAACAGGTGGCACTAAAACTGTTAAACATACAACAAGCATTGGGGCGAGATCGTCCTGATATTATCACCTAAGATCATTGGAATGTTTTTTTGTAAAGGTATGATGATTGATCACATGGATGTGATTTTAGGGGCGTGATTTTATGTGCCATAAGCCAGAGCTTAACTCTATTTTTAGGCGAGACTTGTTTTTTCCACCTTTCCATATCAATCGGATTCCTAAAACTGCGGGCTTCTTAAAACCGAATGCTGTAGGAAATTATAATCGAGCATAATCGGGGAATTTATGTCCAATGGGTTTGCTCAATGGCTTGATAGAAATTTTTGTTTAATAGGGGAATGTTTCTCATGCAAAATAAAATACGATCATTGTTGCACATTTCATATGTTTGTTTTAAAGAAGCTTCTCTCTCAAGACGCTAAAAACGCATCTTATGCGTGTTGCTTTGAAAGGGATAACCGGCCATCCATTGAGCAGCATCATTTTTACGCTTATGAGAGAGTAAGACGGCACCATCATTCACTTTGCCCGCTTTCAATGTTGGCTCTTATATTTGAGAGTGTTTAGTATTTTGGATAATCGTTTTACACGGATTTTCCTACTTGTAACATGCAAACAAAAGGCTTTGGTTGTTTCAATGTAAAAGGGGGTGAGAGAATCTCAGCTTATTTATCGGCTCTCATTCAATATACAAAACCATTAACTATGATCATAAATTAGTTTGTTCTCTAACATTATGAATGCTTTACTTAAATAAAAGGTCAAGTTGAGGCTATCATTTTCTTGTTTCTCAGTTTTTAGCTCTTTGGAAGCGTTTTTATTCAGAGATGTTCCTTTTCTAATAGTTTTTTATCCATTCGTTAATTGCATTGCTGATGTATAAGAAAATGATTTTGATTAATTTATTAGAGAGAATGAAGTGAGTAAATTTTATGATATGCGGGGGCTCATTTAAGTTATATAATGATCAATCATTTTTATAAACTCATGTATGGTGTGTGATGATAGCATTCATGAACACAGTTGGCAGATGAGGATTGAAACAAAGGGAAATGTTTTTCTAAAATAATGGACAATAAGCACTTCTTGCTTTATGACCAGTCATAATGAATGATTTTTCTTTTAATAAGGGGAATTTATGACCCAATATCCCAAATGTCCTCGTTGTGATTGTCTTTATACTTATGAAGATGGTGAAAATTTTGTGTGTCCTGAATGCGCACATGAATGGCCGCAAAAAAACGATGATACGGTTCTTGTCAATACTGTTTATGATGCCAATGGTCAGATTTTAACAAACGGAGATACCGTTATGGTGATAAAAGATCTGAAAGTAAAAGGCGCTTCATCTGTTTTAAAAGGTGGTACTAAGGTAAAGAATATTCGCTTGGTGGATGGAGATCATAATATTGATTGCAAAATTCCAGGGATTGGTCAGATGAGTTTAAAGTCGGAGTTTGTGAAAAAAGTTTAAGCATTTGTCCTCTTGCAATTGTTTTTGGATTTCGTTGGTTTTCTATTTTTACATTCTTCTCTAATTGGGCATATTTTTCTCCAGTGGCTTCTTTTCTTGTTTCATAGATTACACCAATCAGATAGAAGCAATATGTTTTCCTTTATTGCAAAGCCATGTATCGCAGAGAAATAGCGACTCTGTCTTTTTCTTTTAATATGCGGTATGGGGGACTGGATGTTGACTCACAAGCAACAATAAAAGTATGCGCTTTATGAGAAGAACAATACCGTAAAGTAGACAAACTTATTCCTGCTGAATTGAAAAAATATTCTCATTTTTTGTATCAGATAATTTTTCAAACAACCATAATAGATCTGGCTTTAATGTATTTATTTTTTACAGGTAGTTATATTTTTGCGTCATGTTTATGGAAATGAGATTGAAAATGATAGGGGGGGAATTCTTGATTTTAAGAATGGAAAAAGGACGCTATGATCTTGATAAGGTCTTATTGCCATGCATTTTCCAGCTCTTAGTACTGCAACAGTCTCTTATAAAAGTGTACATAAGAGCTATTAAAAATAGTTTTTGTTATTATCCAGTTTGTGCTGTGTAAGCGGACGATTTTGATTGATGCAATAAAAACAGAATTGAAATAAGAAGAATGTCAGAATTCTCGTTGCAAGTTGCAAAATGTGATCTTTGTCGAGTGGCTGAAACAACATATTGATTTATAATAGTAAATTAGCGTTATTCATATTGAATTAGAACCCCGAATAACGTGGGATTCTCTCATTTCAAATCTGTTCCATGTTGAATCAATTAAAATCACTTGCTTGCACACCACAAGCGGGGCTGGCGTGTGGGTAAAAATGAGGAAAGAAAGGATTAAAATGACTCTTATGAATCGTCTTAATGAAAGAGCTGTCGCATCATTAGAGGCTGGCAGATATGATGATGGTGCCGGCTTGCTACAAGAAGTATTTTGCGTGATTTGTCGTTGGAAGCACTGAGAAAGATAGAGCAAATGAGCACTCTATCTTACAATGTTTTCTTTTTTGGGTTTTCTTTTTTTTAACGAGGTCGTGTTTTCCTCGTTAAAATTGCATGACAAGATTATAAAACAAAATAAATTTAAAGTGCACACCCATGCATTGTACTTCTGTGTACGATTGGTTTGTTGAAATAACTTATGCTTCTTAAAGGGGGCTTTGAAATCTTTTTAAGGCATATGTGGAGGTGAAAGGTGAGTGAAGGTATCATTATTGGACAGATTTTTTTAACAGTACTCTATCTTTATGGCTGCATAGCTTACTTCTAAAATTTCAGGAATAAAATGACATAAGATTTTTACATTCCATGTTTGAGCGCTGTTGAAGAGGGGCAATCGGTGTGGTTATTTTATCTATTGAAGTCAATATTTATTGTGGCATGGCTTCAACGCCTAAAACTTCAGGGATAAAATGACGTAAAAGGTTTTCAATACCATGTTTGAGAGTTGCCGTTGAAGAGGGACATCCAGCGCAGGAGCCCCGCATATTGAGATAAACAATACCATTTTCAAATCCGCGAAAAGTAATGTCTCCACCATCATTGGCAACCGCTGGGCGGATACGCGTTTCAAGCAGATCTTTAATGGTTAAGACAATATCAGCATCTTTTTCGTCATAAAATTCTTCGTTAAGGGCATGGGTTTGTGCTTGTGTTGTAGCGTTGGTGGTGATCACTGGCTCATTGGATAGAAAATGTTCCATGATTGTGCCTAAAATGACGGGCTTGAGATGTTGCCATTCCCCTTCTTTTTTGCTTACGGTGATAAAATCATAGCCTAAAAAAACACCATTGATATTGGGAATATTAAACAGTTTAGCCGCCAAAGGTGAGTTTTTAGCTGCTTCTTCAGGGTCACGAAATTCTAATACGCCCTCAGAAAGAACCACGCGTCCTGGCAAGAATTTAAGAGTTGCAGGGTTTGGGGTGGTTTCAGTTTGAATAAACATAGATTCTCCTTTTATAATGAAGGATTGGGAAGATCTTACATTGTAGAATATTATATTTTTTAGGCAATAGATCTAATATCTTCATCGGCAAGATTGCTAGGAATAACAATGACAGGGATTGAAAAAGCTGTTCCTTTATTCCCGATTAATTGAACAAGGGGTCCTGGTCCTTCTGTATGTCCACTGGCTGCTAAAACAATTAGTGCAATCCTTTTATCTTCGTCGATCAGTTTGGAAATCTCATCAATTTTTTTTCCTTCACGCACCACTATTTCTGTTTCAAGCGCATGGGTGGTGCGGACTTCACTGGCAATGTCTCCTAATATTTTATGAGCACTTTGCTTTGATTCTGTGCGCATAACGTTGTTTACACCCAGAAAATGTTGAAATTCTACACTATCAACGACACAAAGTAATACCAATGTTCTACTGGTGTTTTGGGCATGTTGTGCGGCAAACGCAACGGCACGCCGACACTCTGGTGTTTCATCGATAATGACTAAGTTTTTTTTCTTTGGTTCTTTTTTCGGATTTTTGGGTTTGGAAATCATGCACTTTCTCTATTTTGTACAAACGATTTTTTTGCTCTCTACAGTTTTTAGTTTTATTATTTTTATGTATCGTGCAAAAATCCAATAATTTCACGAATTTTTTTCATATTTTCTTCTGCGAGCATACTAGCACGTTTAGCGCCATCATGCAAAACAGAGTCGATATAATCACTTTCTTGATGAAGTCGACGTAATTCTTCTGTTATAGGGGCAAGCTTATGGACAACAAGGTCGGCTAGAGCTGTTTTAAAATGCGAAAATTGTTGACCAGAAAATTCTGAAAGAATCTTTTCTTTGCTAACTTTGGCAAAGGCAGCATAAATACCAAGCAGGTTGTCCACTTCTGGTCGTTCTTTTAAAGCGGTGAGGGTATCGGGAAGAGGAGCCGAATCCGTTTTGGCTTTGCGTATTTTTTTTGCGATAAGATCAGCATCATCGGTCAAATTAATGCGTGAAAAATCTGAAGGATCTGATTTTGACATTTTTTTCGTCCCATCGCGCAAAGACATAACGCGTGTGGCTGTTGTTCCAATAAGCGCCTCTGGGAGGGGAAAAAAGCCTTGTCTTTTTTCTTCATCTGTTTGCATAGAGATACCAAAATTTAATTCGGCAATACGCTGTGCATAGTCGTTGTTAAATTTTTGTGCAATATCGCGTGTGAGTTCAACATGCTGTTTTTGATCTTCGCCTACTGGAACATGCGTTGCACGATAGACTAAAATATCAGCGGCCATCAAAGTGGGATAGGCAAAAAGCCCTAGGGATGCTTTTTCGCGATCTTTTCCTGCTTTATCTTTAAATTGTGTCATGCGTTGAAGCCAGCCAATACGGGCAACACAATTAAAAATCCAGGCGAGTTCAGCATGTTGAAAAACACGTGATTGGTTAAAAATAATGTGTTTTTGAGGATCAATACCGGAGGCTAAAAAGGCTGCTGTCACTGTTTTGGTGGATTCGCGTAAAGTAAGGGGATCTGGGTTGACTGTGAGCGCATGCATATCCACAACACAATAGAGGCAGTGATGAGAGTTTTGCAGTTCAACCCAACGCTGAATGGCTCCAAGATAATTGCCAAGATGTAAATGACCACTCGGTTGTACGCCGGAAAAGACAAGTGGTGTGAAGGTATCCATAGGAGTGCTCTTTCTTCAATTAAGGTTATTCATTTTATTTTTTTTGACAAAGTATAGATATTATGAGCGTTTTTTCAAATTTTTAAGCGTGTGAAAAAAGGAACGGGTGTTGAATAAAAAATAGGCACTAAAATAGATCAAAAATATGCCAATCATGATCCCAGCTAAGGTGATCGCGCGCAAGAAAAATGATGCTTGTGAGGATAAAGGAAAAGACAAAAAAACACACACATTCAATCCGTAATAGAGGGCTAGTGCACTCAAAAGAGTTGCCATCATGAGACATAATATTCGTTTTATCAGTTGGAAGTCGTATTTCCAATAACCGCGTTTGATAAGGACACTCCACAGCAACAGTGTGTTGGCCCATCCAGAGGTAATTTCAGCAATAACAATGCCTCGTGCAGAGAGAATAGGAAATAATGTTAAGGCGAGACTGATATTGATGAAAACGCAAATACCTGTAAAAATCATCGGTGTTTTGGTATCTTCATGGGCAAAAAAATTAGGAATAAAGACCTTAATAAGAACAAAAGCTGGAAGTCCTAATCCATAAAGTTCTAGTAATTGTGCAACATGGTGTGTTGATTGACTGGTAAATTGTCCTCGCTCAAAGAGCAAACTGACAATGGGAGTGGAGAGCAGCAAAAAAGCAATGGATGCTGGAAGTGTTAACAACAATGTTAATTCAATAGAGCGATTTTGTAAATGGTGGGTTTCTTTATGCTTTTTGCTCCGCAAAGCGCGTGTTAATTCTGGTAAAAGAACGGTTGCAACGGCAATGGCGATTACGCCTAAAGGCAATTGGTAAAGACGATCAGCGTACATCAAAGAAGAGACAGCACCCGATTGACTAGAAGCAATGTTGGTATTAATGAGCAAATTGATTTGTGTGATGCCACCCGTAATGGCTGCTGGGAATGCTAAAGTTAATAGCTTGCGAACATTAGGACTTAAATGGGGCTGGCGGAAGGAAATTTTCATTCCACTTTGACGCAAAGCAAGGGCAATTAAGGTGAGTTGAAGAAGCCCTGCTGCTAATACACCCCAAGAGAGATTTAAGCCGATATGCCAAGCGTCAAGTTTATAGATCCAAGCATAGGCAAGCACACCAATCAGAATAATGTTTAAAAAGAGTGGGGCAATGGCGGCAATAAAATAGCGTCGCAGAGCATTAAGCATGCCCCCCATCATGGCAGCAAGCGACATGCAGGTTAAATAGGGAAACATGATTGCAGTAAAGTGAATGGTAGCGTTAAATTTTGTTGCATCTTCGGTAAAACCTGGGGCAATAATGGTTCGTACCAAAAAAGGCATACTCAGTTCCATCGCAATCGTTAACAGTAAGAGCAGCGAAAAGAGAACGCCAAAGACTTCTTCTGCAAATTTGCATGCCGTTTCGTGACCTTCTTCAGTGATTTTTTTTGCAAAAAGAGGAATGAAAGCAGCGTTAAAGGCACCTTCAGCAAAAAAACGACGAAATGTGTTGGGAAAACGAAAAGCAGCGTTAAAGGCATCAGAAACAGGACCTGTCCCTAGGGCTGCTGCCATAAGCATTTCGCGTACGAAGCCAAAAATACGGCTCATAAGGGTTCCGGAAGCAACTGTTGCAATTTTTTTAATCAATGTCATAAAGATATATCAACTTTGTTGTAAAAGAGAAGCGATGACAGGAGAAATAAACCGTTTTAAATCGTAAAAATCTGATCTCTATCCTAATCAAGGATACTTTTGGAAAGCGTTTTACGACGGTGTTTATCTCTCTGTCAACAATGGTGCTTGAAGACTTTTTATGCTCCTTGTTTACTGTTGCATTAAAATTTTTATTGTTGCCATAAAATAATTAAAATTTCTTTTTCAAACTGAAATATGGGAGAAATATCATAACAGTTTTAAGGGACATATAAGGATATATAATGATAATTTCTCTTTATGTTTTGATGTCGTGAATAATGCAACCCAATACCTTACTGTTTTACGTGAGGGGCATGACCCTATTTAAAGAACGCAAATAAAATAAAAGCATGAAACAATGTGCAATTTCCATTATTTAAAAAACAGCGCTTTAGATGTTTTAAAAAGTCGTAAGGTTGAGCTAAAAGGGGATGGTAAAGCTGGTGATTGGTTTTCACTTTTACGGCTTTATGTTCTCTCCAAATTTGGCTGCCTTTTCGTTTTAGAGATTACATAAACAAAAGGATAGGAAGACGTGATCTTTCAACAGCATTTTGTCTGTTTTTAGCACGACAGGTAATGAAAGTGATTCATTATCATTTTCAAAAATGATTGATCCTTTTATTTTTCCTGTTTAGGTTTCTTTTCACAGTTGATGAGGATAACATCTGAGAAAATAAGATAAAATTGCTCTCTCATGGTTTCCATTCTCGTTGAGGTCGATTGATTTGCCGATGAAGGCAGGGGGGGGTAAAGGCTATCATTTTCACCAGAGAGGGTAAAAAAGTTAAAGTTTATGAACCTTTTAGATATTCATTGCCATTGCTTTTGCGTGCTCTGTTTTGTGAGGTTGAATATTTTCTTGTCTTTTAGGACTCTGATTGACGTTTTCTGTCATTTTTTGCACTTTAATTGCTTCTTTATCGAGAGTGTTGGAACATTTTTTTTCATTATTTTTCTTTATAGATTGATGCTGGATAGATTGATACTGGTTTGGTGCTAAGCGCTCATCGAATTTATGGTTATAAAAATACATGGGTTGTATATGCTGTTCTATCTCTTTTATCTGCTTGATTATTTCCATAATCTCTTTTGCTTTAACGGTTGATGTACCAAGACTCTTCGCAAGTTTTTCAGGATTATTTTCCTTTATAGCTTCATGCTCGCTTGAGGATAAGCGCTCATTGATTTTTTTGATATAAGTCCTTATCTCCCCCCTTAATTCAGGAGAGTTTGATAAAGTTTCTTGCTGTTGTGCTTTTGACAAGGAAAAGAGATTTTTCATCCAAGCCTCAGGAATTTTTACCGACTGTTCACACCGCCTTTGTTTTTCATGATGGGTATGGAGAATGTCTCTTTCTGTTTGTTTAAAAATATTGATATAACGATCAATGGCTCTACAGAGGGGCAAAATATTTGCTTCAGCATGGGCACGCGCGTTGTTTTTTATGCCAAATACATTGCTACCAGAAAGCTTAGAAATAGATTGGGGAGAGGTGGTAATTTGATAGGTGAGCTGTTCTCCTTCAGTATGATTTTCATGGATCATCTCAATTCTTTCCTGCAAAATATGACGATTGCCATAAATGATTTGGCACAAAGTTTCGATTTCTTGTCTTCTTGCTTGAATGGATGCGTTGTTTTTTATCCTTGTGGCAATTTCATTGCTGGTAAGGGGGGCTATTGTTTGTGCGGGGATAAGCACTTCTTGCTGGTTTTGAACTTTTGGTGCTGTAAAGGAGAGGGCGTCACCGATTTTTAATGTCTGTATTTGCTCTGGGGTGAGATCTTTTTTATTTCCCAAGATGAAAATCCCGTTGGCATCAAGCATGAAGCCATTGGACCCACTGCCTCTGTAGAAGCCTTTATAGGTATGACCTTCTTTTGCTGTTATAATAAGATGATTATGAAGACTCTCAAATCCGATATGTTTCATATTGTCCATGAATTCTTTTAAAATAAGTATTTTTTCTGGATTTGAGATATCCTCAAGCAGATGTTTCATCTCTTCCTTATCGTTATGTTTTAGCGATGCAATGCTGGCAAGATTCATACGTTTTTCTGTTACAAGAGAAAAGTCGAGTGTGTGGCCAGCAACTTGCCCAAGTTTTTCAAAAAACATTCGTTGTGTGCGTCCATTACCTTCTCTGAAGGGATGCGTATAGTTGAGCTGTATCAACATTTCAGTGACATGTTCAATAAATGTTTCGCGGGTTAAGCCTTTTAAACTATTCGTTTCAGCAAGTATTTTATCTAAATTTTCTAGTCCCTCTTGTATTTGTTTTGCTGAGGCAAAAGAAATCCCAGCTTTTTTCATCATTGGCATATAAGCAACGGTACCATCTTCAAATGTAAATGGTTTTTCGCGTGTTTGTCCGGCCCATTCAAAAGTATTTTTAAATAGGGTGTGATGAATATATTGGAGATATGTGGAAGTTAGTTTTTGCGGTGGCGCTTCTTGGCGTAGATGAATGATTGCTTTTGTTGTATCATGGGCACATTGCACTTTTAATTTTTTATAGTCGTTTATTCCATATTTATTTTTTAAGGTGATACTATTAGGGCAAAAGAAATTACGGTACATTGTCTTATTTTCTTCAGTTTGAGGCGATGAGGATAATTTCTCCTGTAAGGTGAGAGGGACGGTGTCCGTTTTTTTTGTACCAGTGTCCCAGTATGCCATTGCTTTTTTTGGGGGCTGTTTCATTCTTTCTTGATGATCAGAGCGTTTTTCCTTTGTCATTTGGACAGATATTGGATTATTTGTCGCTGTATTGCTGGTCTGTAAAATGTTTTTTTGGAAATCTTTTTGCATTTGCCTCATAGAGGAAGCAGATTGAGCAATTGGTTTGGTCATTTGTTCTTGTTCTTGCAAATTTTCGGGCATAACTTCAATGCTGTCATGTAAAGCATGAGGGGCACTCCATGGTGAAAAATGGGCTTTTTCTTTTTTCTTTGTTTGAATGGATGCGTTGTCTTTGCTCTTTTCAGTTATTTCATCGTTTGTGAGAACGGCTCTTTTTTTTCTGGAAGCAATGTTTTTTTCTGGGTTTTGAGTTTTGGGCGCTGTAAAGGAGAGGGCGTCACCGATTTTTAATGTCTGTATTTGCTCTGGGGTGAGATCTTTTTTATTTCCTAAGATGAAAGTCCCGTTGGCATCAAGCATGAAGCCATTGGGTCCACTGCCTCTGTAGGTACCATGATAGGTTTCTCCTTCTTTTGCGACGACAGTGAGATAATAATTTTTTTCATCCAATCCAAGCTTTCTCATAGAGTTGGTAAATTCTTGTAAAATGAGCAATTTTTCTGGATTTGAGATATCCTCAAGCAGATGCTTCATAGGCTCTGGATCGCCATGTTCCATGGCAGCGGCGCGGACAAAGTCTTTACGTTTTTTGCTCACAAGAGAAAAGTCTAGCTCATGTCCTGCTGCTTGAGCGAGTTTTTCAACAAACAGTCTCTTTGTGCGCCTATTGCCCTCTCTGAAAGGATGCAAGTGGTGCAAATCTATCATTATTCCAGCGGCTTGTTCAACGAATTCTTCGCGCGTTAAGCCTTGTAAATTATTCTTTTCAGCAAGCGTTTTATCTAACTTTTCTAGTCCCTCCTGTATTTTTTTGCCAATCGCAAAAGATTTTGTAAATTCTTTTCTTTTCAAAATGGGCATAGAAGCAACAGTGCCATCTTCAAATGTAAAAGGCTCTTCGCGTGTTTGTCCGGCCCATTCAAATGCACGGGAAAAGAGGCGTTGATGAAGGTATTTTAGATAAGAGGCATTAAACTGCTCTGGTAGAGGTTCTTGGTGCAGTTTTATCATTTCTTTTTTTACATCATTAGAACAGCGTTCTTTTAATATTTCTTGCTCTTTGATGCGGTATTTATTTTTAAGCACTTTGCTATTGGGGTAGAAAAAATTTTGCGCTTCTTCATTGATTTGCTTTGAAATGGCTGCATTAATTACAGAGTGTTGTTCTTGCAATTCTTCCTGTGTAGAGGAGGCACAATGTTCTGTGTTTTCTTTCATGCATATTTCCTTTCAAATGGTAACATTATTTTTTGAAATCTTCTTTGTTTACATTTTTTGCCTTATGTTATTTTCATAGCGTTTTCTTCAAAGAAGAATGCCTATTTGAATGATTGAAAAAATTGACCTTATTCGCATGGAACAAAGTTAAAGTTTATAATTTTGAAGTATTATCGTGAAATTTTATCAATGAATTCTGTAAAATAATGGGGTGTCTTATTCAAAGTTTTCTGTATTTCACACACCGTCTTTGATGCAATCTTGGCAAGATAATTGCACCAAAGTTTTGGATAAAAAGCCAACAATTAGGAGATTTATCACGACAAAGCCATTGCTTTTGATGTTTCGGCTCTGCGCGGTCGAACTTGCGGCTGGTCTTCTTGTCTAGAAGTTTCTGTAACCTCTTTATGCCGCTTTGCTGTTGAGCGTTCAGGCAGCTTCAGGGGCTGCGATAAGCTTTGCTGCTTTTGTAATTTTTTATCGAAATCGGTAGGTGGTTGATAACGTTTTTGTTGTTCTGCCTGATGGTTTTGCACAATGGTTTCTCTTAACTGTTTTATTGTATCAGCATAGTCCTTAATGGCGGTACAAAGGGTAGGGATATTTTCTTCAGCGGCTTTGCGTGCTCCGTTTTTTATGCCAAGGGTTTTTCTACCAGCAAGTGGAGCAAAAGATGTAGAATCCTTTTCAATTTGAAATACAAGCTCTTCTCCCATCTCTGGAATTTTGTGCATATCTTCCATTCTATATTGTAAAATAAATGGATCATCATAAACAATTTGGCACCAATATTGGATCTCTCTTTGACCATATTGAACCGATGGATCTTGTTGAACTCTGCGGGCAATTTCCTGATTTGAGAGAGGCTTTATTTTCTTTTCTGAATTGAGCGAATTTTGTAAATGTTGATTTATTGGATCTTTCTCTTGTGCTTGTCGCTGATGTTGTTGTTCCGTGTGAAAACCTTGTGAAATATTTTCACTTTTTGTATATTTTGAAGTATACATATAACCGTTAATAGCAGCACATAGGGTAGGAAGAGTTTCTTCAGCTTGTTTGCGCGCGTTATTTTTTATGCCGAGAACTTTTCTACCAGCAAGCTTAGAAATAGACTTAGGCTGTTCTGTAATATCCCATAAGAGCTGTTCTCCCATATTGGGGTTTTCTTTGATTGCTTCTATTCTTTCTTCTAAAATAAGCCTGTTGCCATAAACCTTTTCGCACAAAAATCGTATTTCTTCTTGATATGCTACGAGTAACAGCTCTCTTTCCATTGTATTAATAGATGATTTTTGTCCGTGAGACGGTTTTGGTTGTTCAATTGCTGTGTGTGGAGAGGCAGGTTTTGGGACGATAGTATCGCTTTGTTTTCTGTTTCCCATACGGTGCGGTTTTCTTGAAGGAGGGACGGCATATGTTCCACTGTCTTGTGATGATGAACTGCTTTGCTGTCTGACTTTCATATGTGATGGTGTTTTGGGTCTAACACTTGGGTCGTATGTTTCAGGATTTTGGATTTTTGTACCGTTTTGCACTCTGTCTCTCATGCGTGGCGATGTTTGCGAAGTAGGCGTTGCATAGAGGTGTTCTCTCTCTTGAACCGTTGTTTTGTTTTGTCCTCTATCTTTTGCACGTGGTGGTCTTTGTGGAGCTGCTTTTGTGTGCGGAGAGGAGTTTTCTTGGATTTGTGAGCTGGGGATTTTTGTTCCGGTTTGTGCTTTTTCCCTCATGCGTGGGGGTGTTTGCGAAGTAGGCGTTGCATAGAGGTGTTCTCTCTCTTGAGCTGTTGTTTTGTTTTGTTCTCTATCTTTTGCACGTGGTGGTCTTTGTGGAGGCGTTTTTGTGTGCGGAGAGGAGCGTTCTTGGATTTGTGAGCTGGGTTGTAGATTTTCTTTTGTGCGTGGGGGTTTGGGCGGAGCTACTTTTGTTTGTAGAGGAGGTATCTCTTGGGTTTTGGTGCTGGGGATTTTAGCGCTGGAGGGCATTGTGCTGGTTTGAGTGTTTGCTCTCATGCGGGGGGGGGGCGGTGGCGCAACCTTTGGGTGGTGTGATAAATTTTCTGGGCGTTTTTCTACAGTTGGTTTTGGCAAATTTTGAGAAACTTGGGAAGGAGGGGTTCTGGTGGGGGATTGTTCAGCCGGTTGTTGAAATTTTTCCATCATTTCGGTGATAAAAGGGGAGGGATTTCTTTTTTTCATGCATGTTCCTTTCAAACTCTTCCAATATTGTTTTTAAATACTATTTAAAAACGTACGTTGGTTTTTATTCTGTTTTATGCTTTTTTACTCGGTCTTTACGAGAGCAGATATGAAACTGAATGGTTTCACAAGATGGGGCTTTCTTGGCGCAAACACCCCTGTTCTGTGTTGCGCCAAGATGTTAGATTTAATGTGAAAACTTATGTCCTGTTTAGCTGGCAAAAGCCATCGCTTTTGGGGCGATAGTTTTGCGAGGACGAATATCTGTTTCTCTTTGTTGCGTAGAGGTTGTTGCTTCTTCATGCGTTACTATTGAAGGCTCGGGGCGTTGAGCAGACTGTGAGACGCTTTGTTGTTGATGCAAGTTTTGCGATCTCTCAGAAGATGCTTCATTGTGTTCTTGTTTTGTCTGCTGAGTTTTTGAAAAGCTCTCTCTTACTTGTGTTACAGCCGTTGCATAATTGTCAGTGGCGTCAATGAGGTGAGAAAGACCAGCTTCAGCATGCCTGCGTGCTTGATTTTTAAAGCCACAAAAGTTACGACCAGCGTACTTGTGAAAAGATTGAGGATTTCCGACAAGTTGCTGTGCGAGTGCTTCTATTGTTTCAGGGTTTTGGAAAAGTGTTTCCACTTGTGATTGCAAAATGTTTGTGTTGCCAAAAACAACTCCGCACCAATATTGGATTTGGGCATGGTGTCTTTTGACTTTTGAATGTTGGTGAATTTGGGTAGAAATTTCTACTTCTGAAAGCGTTGCTTTTTCACGTTGATCTGGTTTTTGTAGAAGTTTAGCGACGGCTTCCTTCCCCATAAAGCGTTCATAGTTTTTGAGTTCTTGCTCTGGAGATTGTAAGAGGTTCTCTCTTGCCTGTTTTACAGCTTCTGTATAACAATCAATGGTGATACTGAGAGTGGAATAACTCTCTTCCGCTTGTCTACGCACTCGATTTTTAAAGCCCAACATGCTGGTGCCTGGAAGTTTAGCAATACTTTCAGGATAGGCTGCCATGCGCCATGAGAGTTCTTCTCCTGCAGCTGGATTTCTTTGAATTTCTTGCATTTTTTCTTGCAAAATGTTTGGGTTGCCATAAGCACTTGCGGATAAACGTTGGATTTCTTCTTGATAGGTTCGAACCAATGAATGGTGTGGAAGCAATTGAATGATTTCTTCCTCTGAGAGAACTCTTGTTGTCCTTTGGGAAACTTGTGAAGGAATTGTTGCGTGTGTCGTTTCAGTTTTTTGCGGTCTTTTGGTCGAGCTGCCTCTTGTTAACGAAGCTGTTGGATTTGTTGATGCATATACAGTTTCTTCGCTTAAAAGAGATTGTCTTTCCTCATCTTCTTCCGGTATGGATGACAGTCTTTTGCTTTTTGAAGGCGTTTCTTTAGGAAGGGGGGCTGCGCCTGAGACCTCTGCCGCTGCTTGTTCATAGAGCTTTATAAGTTCTTGTATTGAAGAGGATGGAAAAGGATGAGGGTGGTTTTTTTTCATGCATGTTTCCTTTCAAAAATTGTTTTAGAAAACCTCTTTGGTGCATTCTTGCCTTTTATGCTTGGATCGCTTTGAGACAAAAGAAATATCGAGCTGAATGAGTTTCCAAAGATCTGCGTTATTTGCAATCAGCTTAATGGACATTTGTGTCTTTTATACAGTTTTTTTGTGAAATATTATCAATAAGTTATCAATAGTTGTCGTGAATTACAGGCGCCATTTTTAGGACTATCTTTTGTAACATTCTAAAACAATTCTTGGCGCAATCGCGATGAAACGATTTGCGCCAAGAAACTCACTGAAAAAAAATTACATGAAAAACAAAAACTATCTGTTTTTACGTCTATGCCTCCTTACATGGCATAAGAAAATCCTTTTTCTCCTTGTCTTTGTCGTTGAGGGCTGTGCTCTGGACTATTGTGTTCTTGTCCTCTTGTGTGATGATGATGACGATGATGGTGTCTCTCAACTTGCTGAGAATTTTCTTGACGGCGTCTTTGTTCCGCTAGAGGGGTGTGCAATAGCTGTTCCGTTGCATTTTCTACAGCTTTCGTATAACCATCAATGGCATCAACGAGCAGTTTAAAACCGTCTTCAGCTGCTTTGCGTGCTTGATTTTTTAAGCCAAGTGTGGAGCGTCCAGCAAGCCTATGCATAGATTCAGGATTTTCAGCAAGTTGATTTGAAAGCTCTTTTCCTTTAGTGGGATCTTTAAGTATGTCTTGCAAGTGCTGTTGGAAAAGCGTGTCACTGTTATAAACAGTTGTACCCCAATGCACGACCTCTTGTGCATATGCTTGAACTTGTGGATTTTTTAAAAGTATGACACTTATTTGATCAGCTGTGAGGGAAGGTGAAGATCTTCCTCTTTGGTGCGAAGAAACCATTGTATAGTCGGTTTCAGATTCTTGTTGCCTTTGATTATGGTGTCTCCCTTTGGAAGGAGAAATACTGCTAACAGTTGCGTATGTAACTTCTTCTTCGCGTTTTGGGGGAGCAACCTTTGTGTAATCGGTTTCAGATTCTGGTTGCCTTTGATTATGGTGTCTCCCTCTTGAAGGAGAAACACTGCTAACAGTTGCGTATGTAACTTCCTCTTCTGGGGTTGGACCGCGCTGGTTTCCTCTGGTTGGTTTCTTAACTTGTGCATAGAGGGCTTCTGGATTTGCAGAAGGATGTGGATGATGTTTTTTCATACATATTTCCTTTCAATATTTTTAGAAAACCTCTTTGGTGCATTCCCCACTTTTAGTTTTGATAACTTTTATATAAAGGAAGATATCCAACCGAATGACCGCCAAAGATTTTGCGCTATTCAATATTGATATGTAATGAACATTTATGTCTTTTATACAGTTTTTTTATGAAATTTTATCAATAAGTTACAATAAATTACAGGATCCACTTTTAGAACTATTTTTTGTAACATTCTAAAACAACTCTTGGCGCAATCGCTATGAAATGATTTGCGCCAAGAAACTCACTGAAAAAAATTACATGAAAAACAAAAACTATCTGTTTTTACGTTTATGTCCACTTACATGGCAAAAGCCATTCCTTTTTCTCCATGTCTTTGTCGTTGTGGGCTGTGCTCTGGACTATTTTGTTCTTGTCCTCTTGCATGACGATGATGGTGGTGGTGTCTGTGTTCTGCTTCTCTTTCTGGACTTTCTTGTCTTTGACCTCTTTCTCTTTCATGCTCCCGTGTAAACTGTTTATGGAGCTTTTGTGCCGTATGTATATGCCTCTCAAGAGCTGAGCAAAGGGGAGAAAAACTCTCTTCAGCTTCTCTGCGGCTTGGAGATTTTACACCAAGTATTTTGTGACCTGCAAGCTTACCAGCGCTTTCAGGATTTTCTGCAAGGCTCCATAAGATTTGCTCTGCACTTTGAGGGTTGTCAAGAATTTTAGCAAGGTGGTTATTCAAAGCATGTTCGTTACCATAAACAACTCTGCACCACTCTTGCGTTTCTCTTACACCATATTGAAAGTCTACGTTTTTTAAAAGCCTTGTTGTAACCACATCTTTTGGGGTTCTGGGAGGGGGTGTTGCTGCTCTGCCAACACCTTGGTAGATAGGATTTTCTAGTTGTTCAGACTCTTGCCCGCCTTCAGCCCCCATGCCAACCGTTGTATAGACAGATTCGAGTGGTCTTTGGGGAGAGGGCTCACCACGTTCATCAAAGTTAAGCTCTGCATAGAGATGTTCCGGTTCTTGGCGATGTCCTCCACCCTGTGCTCCTCCACCAATTGTGTCATAGGGTGTTTGCCAACCTTGCGCTTCCAAGTCCGTTATTTTATAGGGGTCTACGAGTCTGTCGGTGCGCCGCCCATCACTTGGTCTTCCACCAAGTCTGTCATAGGGATTTCCTAGTGGCTGTTGGGGAGCATAGATCGTTTCTGCTGGTTGTTGAAGTGTGTATTGTTGTTGGTTGCGCTGTTCTTTGGGTGGTTTATTAACCTTTGCGTAGAGGTCTTCTACATTAGGAGATCCTAGGTTTTGTTGGTCAAGTGGCTTTTTGGGAGCAAAGACCGTTTCTGGTGGTTGTTGAAGTGTATAGTGTTGTGGGTTGCGCTGTTCTTTGGGTGGTTTATTAACCTTGGCGTAGAGGTCTTCTACATTAGGAGATCCTAGGTTTTGTTGGTCAAGTGGCTTTTTGGGAGCAAAGACCGTTTCTGGTGGTTGTTGAAGTGTATAGTGTTGTGGGTTGCGCTGTTCTTTGGGTGGTTTATTAACCTTGGCGTAGAGGTCTTCTACATTAGGAGATCCTAGGTTTTGTTGGTCAAGTGGCTTTTTGGGAGCAAAGACCGTTTCTGGTGGTTGTTGAAGTGTATAGTGTTGTGGGTTGCGCTGTTCTTTGGGTGGTTTATTAACCTTGGCGTAGAGGTCTTCTACATTAGGAGATCCTAGGTTTTGTTGGTCAAGTGGCTTTTTGGGAGCAAAGACCGTTTCTGGTGGTTGTTGAAGTGTATAGTGTTGTGGGTTGCGCTGTTCTTTGAGTGGTTTATTAACTTTTGCGTAGAGGGGGTCTTGGCTCTGTGGTTGTGGATTCTGGGGGGCTGGTTGTGGGTGACTTTTTTTCATGGCTGTTTCCTTTCAATATTTTTAGAAAACCTCTTTGGCGCATTCCTCACTTTTTTGATAACAACTTTAGGATAAGGTAAGATATCAAATTAAATGACCTCCAAAGATTTCGCGCTATTCATATTGATATATAGTGGACATTTATGTCTTTTATACAGTTTTTTTATGAAATATTATCAATAAGTTACATCAAATTAAAGGATTCATTTTTAGGACTATTTTTTGTACCATTTTAAAACAATTGGTGAGCGTAATGGAGATAAAATGATTGGCGCTAAGAGTTAGTTGGAAGGCAAAAGTTCACGCGTTTTTAGCCGGTAAGAGCAAGCGATGAAGAGCGACTAACTTTCAAGCTGCGGGCTTGACATTGTGCTTCTTGGGTGTTCTTTACAGTATTCGCAATTTCTTTTGCTTTGCTTTCCGATGTCCCAAGGAGGCACGCTAGTCTGGTATGATCTTTTTCTTGTATGGCTTTACGCTCTTCTGAGGATAGACGATTGTGTAGTTGGCGCGAAAAGTGATGGAGTTCTTGTCGTAGTGTTGGAGAATGCAATAAAGCTTCCTTTTGTTGTTCTCTTGGTAAGGCAAAAAGGTTTTGTAAATTTTTTCCAGGTGTTTCGACAGCGTGACTCAGGCGATTTTGTTCTCTTTGATGTTGCTCTAAAATTTCTTCTTTTGTTTGTTGTGTTATTGTGGCATAATTTTTAAGGGCTTGGCTGAGTTGTGGAGCAGTTTGTTCCGCCAGTCTGCGATTTGGGCTTTTCATGTCAAGTATTTTTCTCCCTGCAAGTTTAGAAATTGATTGAGGGTTTTGTAAAATTTCATCAGCAAATTGATTTCCTAAGCTTGGATCAGCCGTTAAGATATCTATTTTTGTATTTAAGGCGTGGATTTTACCATAAACGAGTTTTGATAAATTTTTGATTTCTTTTCGGCATGCTTCAACATAAGCGTCATTTGAAATCTTTGTGAATAACTCTTCATGGGTGAGAGATTCTAATGTTTCTTTTGGGATCAATATTTCTTTTACATTTTGAACGTTGGTTTTTTGAAAGCAGAGGCGAGTACCGTTTTGTAATGTTTTGACGAGTTCTGGGGGGAGATCATCTTTGTGGCCGACGACGAAAGCACCCTCTACTTCCATGACAAAACCTTCTGCTGAAAAACCTCTAAACACGCCTTCGTAGGTTACATCTTCTTTTGTTGCAACAACAACACGATTGTTAATTTCATCCAGTCCCGCGTTTCTCATTTGGGAGATGAATTCTTTTAAAACAAGGGATTTTTGCGGATGTGTGATATCTTCAAAAAGATCTTTCATCGGTTGGGAATTGCCATATTGCACGGCTTCAATACAAGCTGCTGTCATGCGTCCTTTTGTGATGAAAGAAAAGTCAATGGTATGTCCTGCTGCTTGTCCAAGTTTTTCCATAAACATTCGATTGACGCGCCCATTCCCTTTTCTGAAAGGATGTGCGTGCTCGAGCGCCATAAAAACTTCTGCGGCATTTTCAGCAAATTCTTGGCGCGATAAACCTTTTAAATTGTTCTTCTCATTAAGTGTTTTTGTGAGTTGTTTTAGTTCTTTTTGAATCTGCGGTCCGATAGCAAAAGGAACTTCATAACCTTTGGGACGCATCGCCGGCATATGGGCAGTGGTGCCGTCTTCAAATGTAAAGGATGTATCGCGGGTGTGACCCGCCCATTCAAAAGTTTTGTGGAAGAGGCTCCAGTGGATTAGTTTTAGATAGGAAGCATCAAATTTTTGTGGAAGTGGTTCGTGGCGAAAATTGACGGCTTCTCTGGCGGTATCATGAGCACAGCGTTCATACAGTGTTTTGGGGTCTTTTATGCCATATTTATTTTTGAGTGTTGGGGTACCTTTATATAGATAATTTTGCTCTAACATATAATCTCTCCTAAGTAGGTAGGGTGGTGGTTGATGAGCGTCTTAAACGCTGCATGTGAAAAATTCCCCTTCGCGTATTCTTTTGAGATTTTGGTTGTTATGAGAGGAAGCACTTTTCCCTCCAGTGTATGGATAGTTGTAGCAATCGTTTTGTGATGCTTTTGAAAGGTTTTTGGTGTAAGAGGTGCAAAATGTTCTGTTATGATTGTTTTCATGCATATTTTCTTTTTTCATTTATTTTTGAAAAGTTTTTCTGATGGTTCCTTTGTTTATTACCTTGTTCTGTAAAATACTGGTATTGAGGGCCTTGATATGAATCCCATGAGTAGTTAGAAAATGGATTTTCTACAAATTGACTTTGGGTAAAATCTTCGTTCTTTGAGGTGTAAGGAAGAGGTCAAAAAGAAAAATATTGCTTAAAATTGTTGTTTTTTTCCTTTAACAAAGTTGTTTGCAAGAGCGCTTTGATGAGGGGCGTGGATATGGCGGGTGCGATCGCTCTTGGTTAGCGGATGGTGCTGGTACTTTTTATACACAGTACTCAGATTGGTGAATCTATGGGCAAAAGCAGTTATCAAGAATTTTTCTCCATTATGTTTTTCTTACTGCTCCATATGAATATCTTGCCATACGAACATCTTGTTTGTGTATTTTTGCAACAAAATGTTTTTTATTTTGTATTGTTGCTCTTATTGTATTGCGCTGCTCTAAGATCCATAAGAGAGAAAACTCTTTCTTTGGTTGGGAGAAAAGCCTTTTTCAGCGCTTTATCATTAAAATAGAACACTTTATGATATCGTAAAGGGGGAAAAGCTTGTATAAGAATGATTTATTCATTTTGATGTATATCTTAAATGTTTTTTGGGAAAAAATCGATGTTCTTGAGTGTGGGTGTTTTGAGAGTTCTTGTCTCAAAGATCAATCTTTTGTTTTTCTTAAGTCTTGATATTGGTGATTAGCGTTGTGAAATGTTTTTGGTTGTTTGTAGGGGATAAATTATACACAAAAAGCTTTGTAGGAATGTATTTGCAGACTTTCCCAAGTGGAGATGTTGGTTTAGTTATAGGTGATTTGAGGGGGTGGTATTTTTATAAAGATGATGGGCGCTGGTAAAACGATACACAAAATACAAAAAGGAAAAAACACGGATTTTTTTATCATGTTTTCCTTATATGTGTGAGGAAGCGTTCAAAAACTTTTTGTTAACGGGTTTTTAAAAAATAGAAATCTATGTTGTTTTTGTGGTTGTTCTTTTCATAGTCAAGATCTCATAATAGGAGGTTAGTTTTTCTTTTGTGGGGCAAAGCGGTTTTTTGCAGCTGCGGCTAACATTTCTTTTCTTCTGAAATAAATGGCGCGACCACATCGCAAAGGGGGGTGTCCTTGCATAAGAATAATTTGTTCATCTTGACGCATTTCTTGAATAACTTCATGGGGTAAAATCAGGGCTCTTTGTTGGTAATTGACGTTGTATGAACTCTTTCCTAAGGATAAGCCTCTTGATTTGCTTGTTCCGGTGACTTCAACGGTCATTTGGCCACAGCGTTCTGAAATGTCTTTGGCTGTTTGGAGGTCTTTAATGGCAGCATAGCTGACAAAAGAGCAGCTTTCAAACCATGAGCGTGCTCCGGCTTCTCCAAAGTGATTGACCAACTGACCAGAGGATTGATAAAAAAGCATTAAGGATGTACCGTATTTACGTCCACGATCGCGTGCTTCTTCTAAAATATTCATATAGCCTAGAAGATCAACTTCATCTAAGACAAATAAAACACGCTTTTTATAGTTACCGTCTGCTGTAACCATGGCATTGAGAAAGGCGCCAATAATTACACGTCCAATAGCTGGATAACTGTTTAAAATGCTTGCGGGGAGATTGAGAAAAACATCTGTATTGCCATTTGCAATATCTGAGGAAAAAAAATCATCTCCGCAGACAAGATCTGCGTAATTGGACAAAGAAAGCCATTGGGTATCTTTTGAGGCGGTTGTATAGACTCCTGAAAAGGTTTGCTCTGCCATTTCTGTAAAAATACCAACCATTTCACGAATAAAAGGAGAAGGTGTTGTTTCTTGAATCATGCGTAATTGATTAACAACAGCTGTTTCTGATTGAGAGAGAATGCCACGCAATGTTTTTAAATTGCGTTCGCTGTCTTCATATTCATCAGAAAATACAACGTGAGCAAGAAGAGCTGTTAATAAATTATGGGCTTGTGTCGAGAAATATTCTGCTGAAGAATTGTCTGATTTTTTATCTGTAAGGAGCAACTTGGAAAAGCTTACAATATTCGCTTCGCGTTGTGTGCGTGGTACGCTGTCGTCTAAAAGCCAATCGATGACATTAAAATTTTTTGTTAAAAATGAATTGGGATCGAGAACAATGACATTTCTATTCCCCATCTTTTGACGCGCAAATTTGACCATTGGGGCAACTTCTGTTGAAGGATCAAGACAAACAATAGACCCTGGATAGGTTAAACACGTAGGAACTACTGTACTTGTGGTTTTATAGCCACCAGAACCAGCAAAAAAGATCATATGAGTTGAACCAAAATCAAGATTAAAGGTTAGCAAAGGGGCTGTTCCACCCTTTCCCCATGTTGTTTTATTGCCAGGCGCAAAGGGAATTTTGCACACATTATCTTGATCAACACGGTATCTTTCACCCACAACAATTTGCCCATTGGCAGGAAAGATTTTTGCTGCCTCTCTTAAATTCATCCAAGAAGCCTCACCAAAAACACCTTTTTTTGCACGCTTGACCTTATTTTTAGGTGGAGAGGTTGTTATGAATTGAATGATGGAAAGAAAACCACCAATGATGATGCCAAAGACAACCATGGGGTCCATGAATTGAAGCGCATAGCTCCACGTTATTCCTTGTTGGCCAACATAGGGACTTAAACGTTTTATTTCACCACCAATATAGTAAAGAGCGGTTGTTCCAAAAAAAACAACGGAGACAAAAGTGATTATTTTACGTAAGTGCAGTTTTTGCGACAGACTATACAACAATGAAACAGCAGCCGTTAGTGCTAAGACTAATAAAGGCTCAGAACGAAGAGTCCAATAAATTTGATCGCTCTTTAGTCCATTTGTTATTAACAGTAAAAAATGAGGGACAAGGAATATCGTTAAAGCACCTAAAGCGATTGGTGTTAAAATAAGTACCATTTGTGTTTTGGTATATTTCATTGTATTTTACTCTCAATTCTATCAGAATATGTTGCGAAATGCTCTTTTTCAGGTACGTGATATTAACTCTCATCTCTTTTTGCAAAGGTGCAGATAACGCCAAACAGTTTTCGTTTATGAGCCTTTCTCATCAAGGAGGAAGGTTTTATCCATTCTTAGCAGGCCATAGCGAATGCTTTGGAATGGCGCATTGTGCATATTTGTGCTTGCTGATGTACTTCTTTGGTTTGCTTAATAATTTGTGTAATTTGTTTGGCTTTATTTTCTGATACACCAATGCTTTGAGCCAGTGTTTCATAATCATTATTTTGAACTGCTTTATGTTCATTTGGTGAAAGACGGGTGTTGATCTTTTTTACAAAGTTGCTGAGCTCTTTTTGACATAAAGAATTTTTTGCTAAAGCTTCTTGCTGTAATTCTTTTGGCAAGGCGAGGAGATCTTGCAAGCTTTGACTTGGCATTTCTATTGTTTTTGCAAGGCGACTTTGTTCTGTTGCATGTTCTTGCGTGATTTCCTTTTCAGCATATTTTACAGCATACGCGAAATTTGCAACGGCAGTACAGAGCATACCAATATGATTTTTAGCGTTTGCACGTGCCTGATTTTGTAGTCCACATAAACTGAAACCTGCAAGACGAGAAACAGAGCTCGGTGCCCTTTCAATCTTGTTGGCGAGCTGTTGGCCTAAGCTTGGATTTTTGATGATTTCTACCATCTGTTTGTCTAATGTTTTTGTATTACCATAAACAATTTTTGACAGTTTCTGGACCTGTTTTAGGCTTACGTGGACACAGGCATCTTCTGCAACCATTTGGGCCGTTTCATTTTTTGTCAAAGGGGCTAATTTCTCTTCTGGAATAAGAATGCTTTCAAGCTCTTTTGTTTTGGGAACGGTAAAGGTAAATTTATCACCGGGTTTTAATGTTTTGAGTTGTTCTGGTGTGAGATGTTCTTTATTGCCGATAATGTAAGCTCCTTTTACATTGCAGGCAAAGCTGTTAAGACCAGCACCTCTATAGGTGCCCGTGTAGGTTTCACCTTCCTTTGTGACCATAACAGGGCGATCATTCACACTACGCCCAAGTTCTTTCGTGTTGCTCATGAATTCCTTTAAAAGAGGTATTTTATTGGGATTAGAGATATCGTCAAACAGATGTTGCATTGGTTCTAGATTGTCATTTTGTATTGCTGCAACACTAGCAACCAACATGCGTTCTTTTGTAACCAGTGAAAAATCAAGCTGATGCCCTGCGGCTTTGGCAAGATTTTCAAAAAAGATCCGTTGTGTACGTCCGTTGCCTTCTCTAAAGGGGTGTGTATAGTTGAGAGAGGCAAATATTTTGGCTGCTTCATAAGCAAATTCTTTGCATGATAAATCCTGCAAATTATTTTTTTCGGCAAGCGTTTGATCTAATTTTTGTAAACCTTCTTGTAATTCGCTACCGACTGCAAAATTTGTTATTTTTTTCATTACTGGAGCGACGGCAGTAGTACCATCTTCAAATGTAAAGGGAACATTGCGGGTTTGTCCAGCCCATTCAAAGGTATTTTCAAATAGACATTGATGAATAAGGCATAGATAGGAGCTATCAAACTTTTCTGGTAAGGGGGCTTCACGCAGATTAACCATCGCTTTTGCTGAATCATGCGCACATCTTGCCGTAAAAGCGTCAAGGTTTGTTATTCCATATTTATTTTTTAATGTTTTGCTTTTAGGATACATATAATGTTCAGGGGAAGGCACTGTGGATGTCACATCTGTTTTTTTTAATTTTTCTTTTGGCATTGTAGCTTCCTTATAATGTCGTGTTGTCCATAAGAGTATTAAATTCCTCGAGTGAAATATTCCCCTTTGCGTATTCTTCTAAAATTTTCAACGTTTTGGAATGAAGCGCTATTCCCTCTATTGCATGGGTGCTGATGGCTGCTTCAACGGCTTCACGGCGTTTTTTCAATTCTTCTTCTGTCATCGATAAAAGATTTTCTCTGTTTTCTGTTTCTTTGGTTTTCACGCATTTTTCCTTTTATTTGCAATCGTTTCTTTAAAAGAGCCTTTGGCAGCCGGTGTGATCTTCCTTTAGTCCCCTCCAAAGATGTTTCGTTGTTTGAAGGGATCGTAATAAATTTCTGTGACTTTAAATTTTCCTTCAATCCGTTTGCATTGGATGATGATATCAATCATTGAAATCAACAGTCCTCGAATATCATCACGCTCTAAATCACCACCGCCTTCACTTTCTTTGACCAAAAGGGTCATCTGCTCAAAGGCTGCAAGGGCTGTTGAGGCATGAACCGTTGTAATGGAGCCTGGATGACCTGAATTGACATTGCGGATATAATAAAAGGCTGTACCATCTCGAAGTTCTTGCAAAAGAATACGATCAGGACGCATCCGTAAAGATGATTCAAGCAACTCTTTGGGGCCAACGGAGGCTAAGCCTTGTCCATCTTTTGAATAGAACATTGAGACATGGTTAGGGTGTGGTATCACCAATTCTTGTGTGTCTTCGATGGTGATAATACGCTCTTCTTGAGGGATTTTTGCGATTAATGCTTTTGATAATGTTGTTTTACCCGAACCGGTTTTTCCCGCAATTAAAATATTTTTTTGGCATTCTACAGCTTGATTTAAAAAGGAGACAAAGTCTTTATTACAGTAGGCATGAGCTAAGTTATGCTCGATGATTTTGAGTTCGTTAAAACGAGAATGATAGTCATGCAAGGGCGTGAAAGATACCCGTTCACATAGCGAGAAGAGGCCCTTATTTGCGAGCTCTTCGAGAGAAAAACTCTGCGATGACGGTTTACGAATTGTCATACTAATCGTGTCTTTTTCGACAGCGGGCGGAATGACAATTTGAATACGCTCATTGCCTGGTAGCGTTGCAGATAATATTGGGTTTTTGTCCGATATGTTTTGCTTGGAATAGGATGCGACAACTTTCGCAATCCCCATAAGCTCATTAAAAGAGAGAGCCGGAGCTTCTATTGTTTTCCATCCATCAAACCCTTCAGTCATTACTTGATAGGGACGATTGATAACAATTTCAAAGAGACTATCATCTTTCAAAAAAGTACTGATGGGTTCAAGTTTTGTGAGAACAATCGCAACGGTTTCATCGCTCATGGTATGTAAGTTTGAGTTCATTCTAAAGTTACCGCCGAATTTTTGTAAAAGTTTCTTGAAACAGCTCGATTGATAATCTGTTTTTTGTTTTCGATGACTTTCAATTTATAAACGCTGGAAAAATCTAAATCGCGGGCAACAAAGATATTCACCATTTCCCCTTGGTTTTTGGATAATGTTGGAGGAATATTGGCGTAATTTTCTACGAGAATGTTTGCGATGTTTTGTCCTGAAGAGACTGTTTCAGTTTCTTCTTTTTCCTGTTTTTTTGATAAACGTTTATTGGCATAGTGTGTTACATCTTTTATTAGTGATACAAGAAGCGCAGACCCAATCCTCTCAAGCCAATGGTTATCAATATCTCCATCCATACCAGAACGCCCTAAAGCATCCGTTGCCGGTGAAGCTAAGGATATAATGATACCATTGGGGGTTTTTGCTCTATTCCATAGTACAAAGAGACGTGTTTGGCCTTTTTTCAATCCGGCGCGATATTCACCAACAATTTGGGTGCCTTTATCAAGAAGGACAACACGACCATTGTCTGATAAGATATCTCTGGAAACAATACAACTGGCAAAACCTTGTTGATCACTGTTTATGGCTGTTTCTAAAATACAAGGGATAGACGTTCCCATCGCGATGATGTAGTTTCGATTGCCAAGGGTTGAAGCACGAATACCTTCAAGCACTGTAGGTTTAAGAAGATGATTAAAACGTTGTGTTATTTCATCAGGTTTGCTTTCAAGTTGGTGAGGCAAAACACCATTATTTGTTTGTGAATTTATTTTGCCTTGTTGTGTACTTGCATAAGCTAATACAGGAGCACGTTGTGCTGCTTCCAGCAGTGAGTTATCAGAATTTAATTGATTGATGTTTGGTGTTGGTAGCTCGACTTTTGGTAATAGAGCGTTATTTCGTTGAGGCTGTTCAAAGGGGGGAGGGGTAGGCTTTGCAGGGCGAAAAAGCTCTGTTTGTTTTATAACGTTTCCTTCTTTTGAAGATTCAATTGGTTGTTTTTTGTCTGTAACAAGTGTTGAATAGGCTAAATAAAGACAGACACTGAAAAGAATAATAAGAGCAATAGCTTTCCCCACATTGTTCTGTTGACTTTTCCCTTGAGCATTTTTTATTGTATCGCGATCATTAATGCTTTTTTCATCCACGGTGTTATTCATGGCTGCTTCCTAGGTTCATTTTACGTTGTACAGATGGTGATGTCGTACCTGTTTCAGGATTAATTCCTTCTGGTACGAACCTTTTATTAAAGATGCACAATACTTCATTCCCACGTCGTAACGTGAATTGTGCACCTGTTGCATGAACAATAACTTTGTTGCCTTTAATCGATTTGGGAATAAGCGCTTCTTGCCCATCAGGCGATACAATGTAAATGGCAGGGATTTCAATGTTGCCTAAAAAGATAAAGGTTGTTGTTTTCCCATTATCATAGACAGAAGCGGGTTCAATAAGGGAAGAGCCTTGGGCTTCATAAGCCCAATTGCGTGGTCCAAAATCTTCATGGATATTTAAAATATCATTGACAAAGTTTTCTTCACGTTGTTTTTCTTTTTCTGCTTCGGCTAATTTCTTACGTAATGCTTCATCTTCTGGGTAACGAAACTTTACCAAGAAATACGTCTCATTGCCGGCTGAAACATCACCTTCACGGACTTGTAGCTCGAATTGATAAGAGCGTTGTGTTCCATCTTGGCGGCTTGTGACAATTTGTAAATTGGTCACAGGTTGGACTTCACGTGGTTTGAGAAAAACAAAGTGTCCAGCCGGAGCAACTTGCCAAGCAACCGAATTTCCAATTCCTACATAGGTTACTTCTTCATCAACGGCAAATTCTAGTTGAACCGAAGAGCGAATGGAGCCAATGATTTGTACGACGTTGTAGGGGTCATAATTGACAAATCTGATGCGGTTATCTTTACGTGCACTGACAGGCGCTGTTTCTGCAAGTGAGAGAACTGTGTGAAAGCTGAGAGTGATCGTAAAAATTAAAGAGATTGTTTGTAAAAGTCTGATCATTTTATCACCTCTGGATCAGATCTATATTCCGATACTTGAAAACCAAGAGGGTTGATAAGACGATCAGACGTTGAAATGTGTGCGTTCACGTAGGAAAAATTTAAGATTGAAATCCAATGGGAAATATTTTCTTTTTCATTAAAGTCTCTGATCGTTTTATAGTAACGAACTTGGATAAGATCTTTGCTTATAAAAGAGATTGATTTGATTGTGACCGTAGCAATCATGTTATGATAAATATTTTGCGGACTTTCTGGATTATTGCCCGCGTACCATTTTGCAAAACGGTTTTGTTCTTTTGGAGAAGATAAAAGAGAAACTAAGCGAAAATTGTTTTCTGCTTCGGATGCTTGAAAACCTTCACGAGCACGAACATATTGGCTGGCAAAATAACGCGTTATCGCTTCATCATAGTCGTTAGGGGATTCTTTTAGGGCGCTTACAGTATCAATAATGCCTGTTGAGTTATCAACGCGGATAACAAAAGGCTCTACTGTTTTCAAAGGCGTCAAAGCTGCGACAGCTAAAGCCAGCGCAATCGTCATCAATCCCAAAAGCACTGTTAAAGCCATGGAAATTTTCATCCGCACGCGCATGCTATGCATGCGATCAATGTCAAATGAGCGCGCTTCTTTTATATATTCTTCAAGGGCATCACTTTTCACGCATAACCTCCACTTTTTTATCAGATCGTGCTTCATGAATAACCGGCTTTAATAAAGCTGAATTGAGTGCCAAATTGGCTGTTACCTTTTCACTTTCCAAAGTATTGAGAATGATGGGAGTGGTAACAGGCTTTACGCTCTTTTCTGAGTGGACAACGTTTTTATTGTCCCAATTCCACTTATCTTTATTTAAAGCACGTGTATGTTTGCCATTACAGCGTGGTGGTTTTTTAGGGCCACTCAAAGAGGCACAACCAGTAAGAGCGATTGTTAGGACCATAACAAAAGTTATTTTTCGTTTCATTTTTTGAACTCACAAATATCTTGGAATACAATGCATGAGAGCCTTTATTCTGAACATTTTTACAAATTTATATGATGCAAGATTTTGATTGGTTTTGTTGTAAGACCCAAGATGCTAGATCTTTCATGGAAAAAGATCATGGTGCGTGCGCCAAAGGGCGCACGCAAGGCAAAAACAAAAATGCTTATTCTTTTAAAGAGGTGCTTTATCTTAAAATCGACCACGACCACCTCCGGATCTTCCTGCTTTTGCCGCCGCACCTGCCGCACCTTTACCGGCAGCTCCTGAGATTTGTAAAGTGGCACTTTTTATTGCATTCCCACTCGCTCTTGCACTATTGGCAAGCATTGTGAAAACCTGTCCTCCTGAAGAGACAGCAGTGTTAAAGTATGGTCCGCCAGAGGCCAGCGCTGTTGCAATACCGGGAAGCGCACGGAAGATAATAACCCCTATGATCGAAATGACGATGACAGGGGGGAAAAGAACATAGATTGATTCATATGAAACTTTGAGAACCTGTAGGATAACTTGACATATAATGGTTCCAAGCATGATCACGAGAACTTGTAAAATGGTAAAATTGATCAAAGTTGTAATCCATGCATCGGAGTATTTTCGCGTTGCATTGAACAAATACAAACTAATGAATAGAGGACCAAGACCTATAATCATGACGAGTGCAACTTGTGCAAACATTTGCACAATAAAACCACCTATACAAAAAAGAATAACCGCGAGAAGCATGATAGAACCAAGAAGACCCACAATGATCTTTTCAAAAAACCAAGCATTGTATAAGACTTCTTGATAGCGCGAACTTGCCTTTAACAAAATATAATCAAAAACATTGGAGCTTGCAGGATTGCTGTTAAGCGCATTCCCAATAGCGTTGGATAAATCTTTGAAGAAAATATCCTTGACGTAAGTATTAAATGTATCCGCATTCGTTGCCATTGTTGTAACAACAACGATTTTAACAACATTATTGAGAAGACTATGCATGGAAAGCGCAACGCGACCTGTCATAACATTATAGCCATAAAGAAAGATAAAAATGATTGCAGCGAGATTTAAGGGCGCTGAAATAGCAGAAGATAGCCCACTCACCGTTGTGTCCATCACATTATCTAAGGGTTTTAAAATATACCCAGAAACGCTTTCAAAGGGAGAAAAACTAAAGTCTGACATTTGTATTCGTACTTTCAAGTTTTTCTTTTAATTGTTTTTCTTTTTCTTTTAATTGTGCCTCAAGATGTTTATGCTTTTGTTGTTCCTTTTCTTCACGTAATTCATCTTTTGTTTTCGTATCTCTTGCTTGAATCATATCGAGAGACTGAAGTTTTAAAGAACTTACTTGAAGATCTGCTTGAAGAAGAGAAAGCTTTACTTGAATCTCTTGTCGAAGGGTTTGCAATTCTTCGGGTTTTGTGTCTGGTTTTGATTTAATATTTTCAAGTTGATTACTTATTTCTTTAATTTTTTTTGCAGTATCTGTTGCAGTCTTATAAATGGTTTCAGCTGTTTCTGATTTTGCAGCATCTAATTTTTGTGTGTTCTCGAGTGCTTGTTTATAATATTCCTCCGCATCGGGTGTCGTTTGTGATATTGCATGAGAAATAAAAGAAAAAGATAACAGTGTAACTAAGCCATATTTTTTCATTGATTTTTTCTCCTTTGATAAAATATGGGCAGCCATTTGTCAGGGTCAGCTCCATATTCGTTGATAATTTCATTCATGAGTTCAATGTTTTTTGTTGTGCCGCTTAAAACGGCGATCTCATCATTCATTCCACGTAAGTTAAGTTCTGCAACAACGGAACTTTGCCCCTGTTTGACGAGAAAACGACGGGATTCTCTGCTTAATTCTGACTGTATCAGTTCAAATTCACGCTCAGTAAGTTTGAAAGCTTCGACATAATCATTATAATTTGCTTTTTGATTTGGAAAAAATATTTGAGTGGGGCACTGCTCAATAATTGTGTGCGCGATTGTTGAGTTCAAAGCGTCTTTAGGGCTTTGTGTTGCAAAGAGCATCATGCCATTTTGTTTACGGATTGTTTTTAGCCGATCTTGAGCAAAAGCTTTGAATGAATCATCTTCCAAAGCTTTCCAGAATTCATCAACGACAATAATGATGCGCCGCCCATCAATCAAATCAAGAATGCGGTGAAAGAGATACATCATTAAGGGACGCCGAATTTCTTCATTGTCTAAGAAATCGGTCATGTCATATCCAATGAATTGCGCATTTAAATTGAGATCATCTTGATCATTATCAAAAACCCATCCTAAATCATTGCCTCTAATCCAGCGTTGCAGCCGTATGGCAATCCCTTCTTTGGATGTGTTGTCAAAAAACAGTTGAAGTGCACCAAGAGAGCGCTGGGTTGGGGGTAAGTTTTCTAAGGAATCAATAGCTTTGGCGATATCTTGTCGCTCTTCTTCTGTTACGATTTGCCCTTCAGCGCTTACCAGCTTTAAGATCCAATTACGAAGAAAGATTTTATTTTTTTCGGTGTATTCCATGCCCTTTAAGGGAGCAATACCCGTGGGCTGCCCGTTTTTTAAAGGTTTGTATTTCCCTCCTCCAGCCCGTACAAAAATCTCTGCTCCTTGATCTTTATCAAAAAAAACCATTGTTGGATTGTGTTTTTGTAATTGTGCAAGAAGAAAATTAACAATCACTGTTTTACCGGATCCCGATGGACCACAAACAAACGTGTTTCCAAGATCGCCATAATGAAAATTAAAATAGTAAGGTGAACCAGCCTGTGTTTTTAGCAATGCGACAGCAGCTCCCCAAACATTATCGTTCAGTTTGCCAACGGGAAAAGAATGGAAAGGCGATAAAGCGGCAAAGTTTCTGCTAGTAATGGCGCCTGAACGCGCCCGATAGCTAAAGTTTCCAGGAAGCTGTGCCCACCATGCTGCTTCCAATCCTAAATCTTCTCTGGCAATCACCGCTCCTCCATTGGTTAAATGGGAACGTGCTTTTGATAAGTTTTCAGACAATATTTTGGGATGATCAGCAAAAACAGCTAAAGAAATGTGGTGTTCTCCCAAAACAAAACGGTTTGATTCTAAATCATCTAGCGCTTCATCTAGTGCATCGATTTGTGAGCTAGCACGATCAGCTGCATTGATCATTTGATTTTGTTTGCGGCTCATAATCGCACTGGCGGCTGCCTTACTTTTAAAGACAAAGGATTGTGTTAAAATGAATTCAAATGGCACCGTAAGCAGACCATCAGTCATACCTGGGCGTGTTTTAGAAGGATACTCTTTCCATCCAAACATGCCCACAAAGCGTTCATTGCTTTCATGGCGAATTTCGATAATTTCTTTCCCAAAAATAACACGATCCGAGTAAATTGTTGAAGCAATAGTTCCAAATGTGAGAGGAATACGCTCACGTCTTCCCCCTACCAGCTGGTGGAGAAATTCACTTTGTTCGGAAAATAAAAGTCCTTCATGTTCATAGATTGATAGCAGACGGACTTCATATTCTTCCAAACCTTGCATAAGATCTTGACTTAACTCTTCGAGTTTACGAATAGCTTCCTCATCGGGTTCAGATTGTGTTTTCTTCGCTTTGCTCAAGCGCTGAAAAAATGAAACCAGCTTTTCTGTTTTATCCGCTGCCGGATTCCAAAGCAGTGAAATAAACAAATCATTTCTATACAGTTCTTGTGAAACCATTTTCTTTTTATATTTTTCATCTAATGTTGTTGCAAAAGATGAAAGAAAATGACCTTCTGGGTATATCGTTTCACGGCGGCGGATGATGTGAGAATATAAAGCAAGCCGTTCGTCTGCGATATTTTTTAAAAGGGTGTTTAATTGGTTGTGTAAAGAATTTAATTGATCAATATCCGCAGTGTCAAAATTTATACCCTCAACAGCCAACACAACCATTAAACAACGTGAATTTAAAGCAACGACATGTTGGTTGATGTAGCGTATATAGGGAATATATTCTTCAGGCAAAGTTTCCCGTTTCATTATTGACATCTGTTTCACCGGCTTCGTTCCTTCAGCTTAGTTCCTTATAAGTGCGGATAAGGCGTAAAGGGGAGGTCGAACCTCCTCCCCATCTGTTGAGGTTTTTTTGTTTTCCTCGGGTATTGAGCCATGCAAATAATACGCGAAATTGGTTGTGATCATACTTTGTCACTTCTCGCAAAATAAAGTGCATCCCAATCCCAAGACCAAACATGGTAAAATCACTGGTCAAAATGAAAAGAATGGATGTCGCCATGACATTAAGCGCCATCGCTTCCATTGTAACACCAGCAAACATGGCTGGGCGCGTACAGGCAAGGAAAAGAGTATCTTCGTTCATTTATGTTGTGCCCGCTAATTTACCAACGAGAGCAGGGGCACCAAAAACAATAGCAATCCCCAGAACACAGTAAGCTGCTTTGCGTAAGTCAATAAAGCCGTACATCCAACCAATCCCCACAGCAGCAACACATATAATTGCAATAAGCTTTGCCGTTGCACCCGTCATCATTGCGACAATGTTGCCTAAAACACCATCAAGATTCCCGAAACCACCTCCACTAGCAGCAGGAGCAGCATAAGAAAGATCAGATACAAAAACTGCCGTAAAAAGCAGCATGGTCACGATAAAAATGATGTTTTGGAATCTATTATCTGTCATTTTACCTCTCTTTAACAAATAATATTTGTTCATATGTCGACATTCCATTGCCTCTAACAAACTGGAGAGTGTTGTCATTTGATGACAGTTTAATTCTCCTCGTTTGTTTGTTTTAAAAGCCTTGATCGTGGATCTGTTCACTCTCAAGCTCTTCTTCTTAAAGAGACAGAAGTCTTTTCAAATTGAGATTGTGCTACATGAAAATGGCAATTTTAAGTTGTACTCGTTTGTAAAAACAACAATATTAAAACAATGCAAGAAGGAATATTATTCTTTACAAAGTGTAGTTAATATGCAACACAGATATTTGAATTTTTTCTTTAAAAACAAGGGGATTGCTGATAAATAATGTGAAAGGATAGAAAAACAATGAATTTTTTGAGCGAGCGTGTTAAGAAATGCTATTTAAATTGATTGTTATTGTTTACATTATGGGTTCCATAGTGTGGGGATTAAGCCAATATAAAGATAAAATGGATTTCAGCATTCTTAAAACATTTGAGACGCAAGATATACAAGATATTGTCGATCTCTATCGAGAAGAAAAAAAGTTGGGTAAATCTATCACCAAACAGCAATTAGAAAAAAATGAATCAGCTCTCGATTTGCAGAAGAGTGTTTCATTAAACGATGTTGCAAATAATGCTGTTGTTTTTCATGGTAAGGCCTCTGTTACAAGTGGGGTTACATTTAAATTACTGACGCCTTCTGCACAATCTTGGCGATCACATATCATCCGTGATATTCATCTTTATGGTGTAGACACATGTGCACCCCGTCAAAAAGCAAGATTAAATGATCAAGAATGGCCCTGTGGTGTGGTTACAATGGCTTGGCTTGTCACCAAAACACTTGGGCAGGATTTATCCTGTAAACAGGCTTTGATGCACAATGGTGTTTATTATGCGCAATGTTTTGTTCAAGGGGTTGATTTAGCTGAGGCAGGTCTTACAGAAGGTATGTTGGTACTCTCAAAAGAGGGAAAAAATCCTATTCCAGCCCAGTATCATCATGCGGAAGAAAAAGCACGTGGCAACAAGATTGGTCTTTGGTCAAGTGATTTCACTGAACCTTTAAAATGGCGGAGAGATAATGGATCTTACAACCCCTTTGCAAGTCCGTGATTGGTTTTAACGAACATATTTACTTAAATCTTTATAGAGAAAGCTTTATCAATAAAATTGTACCAAACCATAGAGCAAATTTGAATAAACCGTGAGATTATTTTCGTTTATGAAGTAAATGGATGATACTTCCTTTTTCAGGGAGGTTTGCTCTCAAAATCGCTCTTCTATTTTTACTTATGTGTTTTATACAAGCAGGAAAACTTCATTGTTGGTGGCAAAGCATTTTTGAGTATTTGTGTTTGAAGGAGAAAGTGAGACGATAAAAAACGCTCAAGAAACGGATTTCTAGAGCGAAGTTGAAAAAGTAAAAAATGAACAGCCCCCAAAATGGGATAACGTTTGATATAACTGATAGAATATTTTACAATGCCTTAAAAGAATTCCTAGCAAAAGTTTTCTTCATCAGAATTTTATCTTCAGGATTGGATCACGTTTTTTACTTCTTTAAAAGTGATCAATCTGTTGCATTCCTTGAAAAACTTTCATAATTATCTGCTTCTAAATTCAGATTTCTAAAAGATGGATGGATTTCAAGTAGACTCTACACGAAGAAATCTTCGTAAAAATGATTTGCCTTGTTGATTGTTTTCTATGTACCATAAAACGTTTCTATTTAAGCATTCGATGGGGGAACAATAATCAACATACAAATAGGTAAAAAGAGCTCATACTTTTTTGTTATGGCTTTGTCACCCATTGATCGTGAGACTTAAGTATTATAATGCTCATAGGCTTTCTATAGGGCTAGGGGCGATTCCTATTGCAATGTAACTATTTGAAATCAGTTGGACAAAAGCATTAATGCGCCTTCTAATTTCGTCATTTGTGTTTAGTTTGGGCTCTTTCCTTCTCATTGTATTTTATGACAAACTCATATGATAGCTATTGTGAGCTCTTCTTTGCGTTATTTTACTCAGAGTGTTCACTTTGAAAGCAAGTCAGTGATAGTGAGGCTGTATTCTCATACAGTGTGAAAATTCAACCCTCATTTGGGGGGATGATATTAACAGATAAGATATTTAAAGAGGGATAAAATGAAAAAAAATTATTTTATTATGCACGGCTCTATTATTCGTCGTGGGGTGTGAAAAAAACTATAGCGTAGAAGATTTTAAAAAAGATGCAAAATTAAAAGAAGAATGGGGAATGAAGTGTTTTTTTTTCAGGACAAGCTGTTAAGGAATCTAAAAACTGTCAAAATGTCTTACAAGCAGATACTGAAATGTTTTTCTCGCCAAAGCTTGATGTTACAGACAGTGGTCATGCATCTCAACAGTAAAGTGTGATATAAAAATTCTAAAATAAAGAAGTTACGGCTCAACGAATGCTCGCTTCTTCAATTGTTATAGCGGAATTTTTTATCATTTTTCATCTTTCAGATGAGCTCCCTAAATCATATTCGCAATCCTATTGTTTGTTTCAACTTTATCAGATTGAGGATTATGATCATGAGAGAACTAGATACATTGTCTTATAGAAATATCTCTCAAGGTATCCAAGCCTATTTTGCGACGCTGTTCGTAAAGGGTATAAGGGTAAATCCATTGAGCCCCCCATCTTTACGCTTCATAACGGAGTAAGCCTTGCACCATGACACAGTTTGTCAGCTTGTGGGTGTTGCTTACAGCTCTTGGTAATTGAGAAGGTTCATAAGAGCCATTTTTAATTCTTACATAATAGTTTTTATCCATACGCCTCTTCCCACTTGTAACCTGCTAGAGATATAGTTTTGGTTGATTCAACATGGAACAGATTTGAAATGAAAGAATCTTACGATATTCTGGATTCTCATTTAACATGTAAAATAATGAACACTCATTATAAATCAACATGTTGCCTTATGATAGAGTTGCTGTAGCATTGAGATTTTAGAGGAAAAATATGCCTTTAAAACTTTATAACAGATACTAAGTCTTTATAGCAGGTATATTAATGCACATCATCTAAAATAAAGAGAGCGTCCATAGCGAAAAGGTAGCCCCTTTAAATACGGATAAATGCTTATTCTGTTGTACTGTAAAACGCTATCGTTTGCGGGTGTGGTGATATAAGACATAAGACTTTATACATGGGGTGTTTTGATGAGAGAGTGTGATGAATATTCAAGGGAGGGCTTGCTTGTATAATTTTGTGAAAGGAACCATATGAAATGGGAATCTGAGAAGGAGCTATTTTTGAGAAGGCGGATTATTCATCAACCGGTTTAAGAAGGGGGTTGCATCCTTTGAAGGTGTGGGGAGAAAGCCAAGAATAGGGCGTGTAGTACCCTATAGCTATGCTTTTAAAGCGTTTTAATTTTGATCACAAATTAAGTTTAAAATCGCTTTCTGCTTGACAGATGTGAGGACTCTAAAACTTTTTAAAAGCAAATATTCCTCTTTGCTCGAGGCGATTTCATCATAATGGTACGGGGTGTTGTCTTTTTTGATGATATCAGTGTAAAAAAAGGCAAGTGGAACATTCAAAATATCGGAAATTTCCTTTAAACGCCCTGCGCTCACGCGATTTAAGCTTTTTTCATACTTTTGGATTTGTTGGAAAGTGACACCTAAATAATGCCCTAATGTTTTTTGAGACATTTTTAGCATTTTTCGCCTAAAGCGAATCTTTTTGCCTACAAAAAGATCAATATTAAGATTTGGAGCTTGCATTTTCCCCCCACCGGTTGCGAGCGCCCTCGCATGAGTATTCCGGGAGTTAAAAGTACTGAACTCAAATCAGCATTTTGCTTTTAGTGCTGAGAAGCACTTGGACATAGCAAAATCTCTCGGAATTCCGAGATATCCGCAAAGCGGGGTCAATTCATGTTTGAGTTTTCAGGCTTTTAATCCCTATTGGTCGTTGCGTATGCGACCAAGACACTTTCTGACTCATAAAGTAATTTTAGGAGATTGGCAATAAAAATAGTTTTTCTTGAGACGGACAGATTTTTCCAAATGAGAGGTTGTTTGCCTTTCAAACTTTTAAGGTTTGCTTACTAAACGCATGACATCAGATATGCATTTTACGAAGGTAAACCTTGGTTTTTAAGCTCAAGGCACCGCTTACGGTGTTGCTCTTAACCAATAACCAAAATGGCTTGTTTTGATGCGTCTGAGATATCATGATGATAGGGGAAAGCTTTTATGAGTAAAGAGCCCTCATGCAAAATAAACTCAAAACATTATAGATCTGATTGTTGTATATTCACATGTTTGTTTTAGAAGATATTTCTCAATGTTAGCGTCTATTTTACAATGGCGCTTCGTAAAGTATATAGCGTAAAAGCCTCTATGAATGGGATAAAAGCTATATTGAAAAAAAGATGCTCGGACGGCATATACTCTCGGCCAGTTCAAAATATTACGACAGTTTTTGCCTTTGAAAGGGAGCATAAGAGCTATTTTTTCTTTCTTTACGTGTTTTTATCTGTAGGCTCTCCGTTTATAATGTGTAAGTCAATAGTTTTGATTGATTCAATATAAACGGATTTGAAATGAGAAAATATATTGGGTTTTCTCATGATGCATGTTTTTAAGAGGGGGATACGTTTATTTTCTCAGTGAAGAATTTGAGTATTTTAGATAAAAAACTCTACCAACGTCGTTGTTGTTAGAATTAAAATTTTTATGAGAAAAATGAGCATTGGGGAATGATAAGCTTTTGCTATCAAGCATTTTAGAATTTTGCACAACTTAATGATAACTTAGTTATTTTATCATTTCTTATGATCTCTATAGACGATAAAAAGTTGGGATATGGTTTGAGAAAGCAGATGACACAAGTATTATCTTTCGGTAAGTAATTTTGAAGTAAAAGACAGCTTTAAATGACAAATAGAGATAGGTGCACCATGAATGAAGTTACCCATATTGAGACTATTATAGCGCATTATGATGCTGTTTTTTGTGATGTGTGGGGTGTTGTGCATAACGGTGTACATGCATTTGAACCAGCGTTGAAGGCGTTGTATAAAATCCGACAAATGGGAAAAACTGTCATTTTATTGACCAATTCTCCTCGGCTACGGGAAGATGTTGCTGCTCAATTACAAAGTATGAATGTTCATAGCGACTATTATGATGCCATTATCACTTCAGGGGATGTAACGCGCGATCTTATTCTGACTGCTCCGCGTAAAGTTTTTTTCATTGGTCCACAGCATGATTTGGTGCTGTTTGAAGGGTTAGAGTGTGAATTTGTTGAAGAATGGGAGGCTTCTGTTGTCGTCTGTAGCGGTTTTCTTGAGGATTTTGACGAAGAACCCTCTGCTTATGAGGAGATGTTTCGTCGCATGCGGTCGCGGAATTTACCTTTTATTTGTGCGAACCCAGATGTGATTGTCCATTATGGAAATAAAGAATTTTGGTGCGCTGGTGCATTGGCTCGTCTTTATCAACAATTAGGGGGGGAGGTGCGCATTGCTGGAAAACCTCACGCGCCTATTTATGAATGTGCCTTTGAAAAACTTCAAAAAATACGGGGAACAGTAGAAAAAAGTCAAGTTTTAGCTATTGGTGATGGTCTTTTAACGGATATTAAGGGGGCGGCTCATTTTGGTCTTGATGCCCTTTATATTATGGGGGGGATTCATCATTATGATTATACGCAAAATGGTGTGGTTGATAAGCAAGCTTTGCATTCTTTTCTTGAACGTCATGGTTATAAACCACAAGCAATCATGTGGGCACTTCAGTAATGACTAATTTTTTGCGTCTTCAGGGAATTCATATGTTTCCCTCGGCTTGGCGGGGAGCAGTGTTGGCACTTGGAAATTTTGATGGTGTTCATTGCGGACATCAGGTGGTGTTGCAAAAAGCGCTTGATTTCGCCCGTATAAAAAAGAAACCAGCAGTTGTTTTAACCTTTGAACCCCATCCAAGAAGTTTTTTTCAACATTCAGCTCCTGTCTATCGTTTGACAGAGGCAGCTGAAAAAGCTGAAATTTTTAAAACCCTTGGCTTTGACTGCGTGATTGAACAGCCGTTTGATGCACAGTTTGCCGCTCTTTCAGCGGACGAATTTATCAAGTCGTTTTTAAAGGAAGTTTTTGATGTTTCAGTTGTGGTGACAGGCGAAAATTTTCAATTTGGTCATCAGAAAAGCGGAAATGTACATCTTCTTTGCCAAAGGGGAGAGAAATATGGATTTGAGGTTGTGCAAGTTTCTTGCGTTTCTCGTTCTCAAGATTCACAACCTTTGATCATTTCTTCTAGTTTTATTCGGCAACTTCTCTCACAAGGGGAAGTGGACAAAGCAGCCCATTTATTAGGGTATCACTATCGGATACGCTCCAATATTATTCAAGGTGAAAAACTTGGACGTCTTTTGGGATTTCCTACCGCTAATCAAATGTTGCCTCCCCAAGTTCGTTTGGCTCATGGTGTTTATGCGGTACGTTTGCGTCGTGCGAACGGTGTTTTGTATGATGGTGTTGCAAGCTTTGGTTGTCGTCCAACGGTTGTTAAAGATGGTGCGCCCCTTTTGGAAACCTATTTGTTTGACTTTAACGACGACCTTTATGGGGAAAGCTGTACCGTTTCTTTTTTCCAGTTTTTGCGAGGACAAGAAAAATTTGATGGGCTTGAACCTTTGATTGCGCAAATGCATCGTGATGAAAAAAAAGCAAAAGAAATTTTAAAGACAGTACAACCATTATCAACGTTGGATAGGCTGCTTACTTTTAAAAATATGTCCTAAACTGATCTGAAAAAGAGAGAAGAGCTGTAAAAATAGCACTTAAAGTGATTATAATCACAAACATATATTCCAAAACATCGTGGAATATATGTTTTTTCCGTTGTTGAGAGGGAGAATCGAATATCTGAAGATCTGATTTTGGCATCATTTTTTTCAAAGTTAACTTTATGGTTTTTGTTGTCATTCAAAACTTTACTGCTTGTTTCTTTCTGATACGTTAAAACTCATCATAAAAGATGCAGTAAAGAATAAGCAACCAGCCTATTTAGCAATAATAGACGTGAAGAAGGAGAAAGGCTGTTTTTAAAACCTCTTGCGATTTTAAGCTTATAGTTTGATAAAATTTAATTGATGACTTTTTTTATTTTAAAAGTTTATTGTTTCTTTTTTCTAATTTGGCTTATTATGTCATTTATGCCGTATCATCGTTTATGATGAGAGTTGGTTCGTGTAACCTTACGCATGTGATATTTTGTATTATGTAATGAATATTTTTACAAAAGTTTTGTTTGTCGAGTCTTGTGAAGAAGATTTAGTGCTCAGCAGCAGTTTTCGTGCTAACCAATCACGTAAACGAGAATGAAGCTGCTGGAAAATGCTTTAAGTTTCGTTTCTCTTGTATATTGTGATGGGGAATGCATATTAAGGAGACTGCGATTGATTGTAGATAAAAGAAATCATTGCGAGAAAGCAGGTGTATTTGTTTCAAAATTTCTAATGCTTTTGATGGATAAAGGCACAATTTTGTTGTCGTAACACGTCAATCTTTCAGATTTTCAAGTTAAAAACTATCCATATATTTCCTTTGTCTTTCACAAATGTAACGCCTATAATGAAAAGGAAAGACAGTCTTGTAAGGATATGAAAACACAAAGCCAATAATGTTTTGTTGTTTTTTGATAGAAATATTGGATAAAAGTTAGAACATCTTTCCAATCTATGTTCGGTCTATTCGTGACTTTATCGTATTGTTTTTCTTATAAAACTTTTTCTTTAGCGATCCCAAACGCAGCAATATGGCAGTAATATGTTTGAGACAAAGATTAAGGCGCTTTAATGCTCTCTCTACTGTTACAGCTTTTGTATGCTAGATGAGGAGAGCCCTATTGCATTATCCATTTGCGTAATCTCTGAAACCGGTTTACAGCCTTATTGGGAAAAAATATGAAGTTATAAAGGGGAAAATCAGTCCAGATGACAGTCTTTTTTAAATTCGGCTTTGCTACTTTCAAAAGGGTCCAGAGCAATATCTCTTAAATCATGAAAATAACAGCTTCAGGCTTTTGTTGTTCTTTGAATAGGATATCACGCCCCACAGGTAAAATAAAATGCTGGAATATCCTTGTTTTGCTAATTTATGCGCTTCTTTTGAAGAAATATCTCTCAACGCTTCCCATATTCATTTTCATGATGGCTCTCATGAATGGTATCGTTCAAGCTTCGTTGAGCGCTATCATCTTTATGCCTAATAAAAGAGCAATCCGACACCATCCGTTATATTGACAAGCCTTTAGTGTTGTACAGTCTAGGCTATTTGAGAGCGTTTATGAGAGTTTGTTCTTAACTCGTTTTATTTCACACGAACACTTCCTGCTTGTGACATGCAAGAAACACGCTTTTGATTGCTTCACTATAAATAGACTTGAGAGAATCTTACGGTATTAGGATTTATCATTCAACGTGCAAAATAATTAATTGTTATAAATCAATATGTTGTAGTTAATCATAGATTATGGCTTACGGCTTTTTTTATAAAATACTCTGCACGCCTTTTATTCGGAATATGGGGTTTTCTTAGTGGTTTTACTGTCGTTTTAGGTGTCTGTGGCGTACGAATGAGCTCGTATTGGTAAAGGAAGAGAAAAAGAAGGTGGAGTAGTGATAAAAAGTGAGGTGAAAATAATTTTCTTTGATCATCATATGAATTTTCACGCATTTTTATGGCGTCGGGTGTGCATGCTTGTTGTATATTGAGGAGCAAAGCTTGCTTGTAGAGTTTTATGAAGTGGCAAGCCAAGGGAAAGGCGCAAGACAAAGATTATTGACAGATTGTTTTTTACAAATCGATGTGTATTTAAGAATTTTCGTCTTTTAAGGCGAGGAGGAAGTGTGCGAACCCTCTGTTTAAAGACGCGCTAAACGATAAAGATGCAGCGAGCGTGATCCGTGATGACAATAGGCAAGAAGAGGCAGAGAGGCTGTTTTTAAAATTGTTTGCATGGCTTCAACAGCTGACTTTTCTATAGTTGGAGGAGAAATGGGAATGTGATAGGCTTTTATGCCATATTCATTTGCGACCGTTTTAATGCTAGAAAAGTCAGGTTGATGGAGCTCTTCGTGATCGGGGCGGTTACAGATAATTGTTTTAAAACCAGCTTGTGCCAATGTTTTGATATTTTCTATGCTAAGTTGGGCGCTGATAAAAATATCAGGTTCAATTTGTTGTAAATTCATTTTTGTTTATTCCCAATTGCATGATCTTCACGATACCCTCTGGTCTGGTATATAGAAAGAACATAATGAAGGTAAGTTTTTCAGTGGCATCTTAACAAAAATATTCTTTTTGTCGAGAAAATCTATTTGGGAAAAATGAGCTATAAGATGCAAAATATCTCACTCCGCAATATGTTCGTTATGCGATTTATGAAAGACGGATGTTTGGTCTTTATGGATAATCTATAGTGTTTACTAAACATAGACATTTCATTGTGTTGCTTGTTTACGCGCTTGCTAGAGGCACCCTTATTTCTCTTAAGCCCATTTTACTCTGTCGAGCGTCAAAGAGTATAAAATTCATGGATCACCACCCTTTTTACGCTTATGAAGAAGGAAGTCGGCACCTATTATATTTGCCAGCCCCCAATATTGTAATAGTTCTTGGTACTGGAGATTCTGCATAAGAAGCATTTTAAATCCTTTTTTGTACAGTTCTTGCCCACACGCCAGCCCTGCTTGTACGTACAAGAGATATGATTTTGATTAATTTAATATAAGAGGCATGAAATGAGAGAATCTTCCTGATTTCGGCTCTCTCATTCAACGTGCAAAACAATGAATTCTCCTTATAGTTTGTTGTATATTCAGAGTGGAGCTTGTTTGTAGAGTTGTATTAAGTGGATTGCATGAAGGGAGAAGCCCAAAAGGCTGGCGCAAAATAAGAAGCTGGATCATTTACAGCGCATTGTTTACAGATCGACATGGATTTAAGAATCTTCGTTTTAGGGAGGGGGAAGAAGAGCATGCCTCTTTTAAATTTATTTTGTTCTTTTCAAGAATATCATCTTCATAATGTTTTTGCTCATGCTAAAAGAATATTATAAAAAATTGCGGGCTATTGTTATTTATCCTAAAAATAGGAGAAATGGTTATTTTGCACGTATTGGATGCTTGTTTCTTTTATTACTTTCTGTATAATCGTAAAAACGATAATGCTGAAAGGCGTAATAAATGATTATTGGACTTTTGAATCAAAAGGGAGGTGTCGGAAAAACGACGTTGAGTGTTAATCTTGCGGCCAGTTTTGCCCGTACCGGTGCACGGGTATTGCTTATTGATGTTGATCCACAGGGAAGCGCATTGGATTGGGCTGCTGCGCGTGAAGATGCACCTTTGTTTTCGGTTATTGGTTTACCGCGTGCAACGGTTCACAAAGAGATTACACAGATTGGTCATGGTTATGATCATATTATTATCGATGGTCCTCCGCGTGTAACTGATCTTGCTCGTAGTGCTCTTATGGCTTCGGATTTGGTGCTTATACCTGTTTTGCCTAGTCCCTATGATATTTGGGCAGCGGATGGAATTGTAAAGCTGATTGACGAAGCACGTGTTTATAAAGAAAATCTCAAATCTGCTTTTGTTATTAATCGTAAAATAGTCAATACAGCGATAGGGCGTGATGTGAACGAAGCTCTTGGCATATACCCTGTGCATGTTCTTTCTTCTAGCGTTGCGCAGCGCGTGATTTTTGCAGAAGCAGCAGCACAGGGGAAGGCGGTTTATGAAGTTGATAAGCAAGGACCAGCAGCAGCAGAGATTGAAGCGGTTGCAGCCGAAATCAAGGAGTTAGCGCGATGAATAAAAAAATTAAAATTGGCACAAAACCAACGAATAAATCAATTCCTTTAACAGCGGATGCATGGGTAGGAAGCCACAAAGGGAGCATGAGTGGAGGTATGAAGCGCCTCACGATTGATATACCAGAAAGTTTGCATCGGTTGATTAAGGTCAGTTGTGCAAGTCGTGGAACTAAAATAGCTGATGAGGTCCGCGAATTGCTTTCACAAAAATACGGAAAAGTGTAAAAAATGATACGATAATTTCGTTGGTTTGAGTGCTTTTTCTAGAGATGATATCGATTGTTTTTATACGAAGTTAATAATAAAAGTGCTCTTCCTTTTTCACGATGGTTGCTTCATTCAAGTTGTTTCTCATAAGGTTCTGTATCATCGCATGAAAGAGCTATGAGTTTGCGAAAAATTCTCCGTTTCAAATTTTTCCCTATAAATGTGATAATCATCATACTACTTGTGATCTTATCCGCTAGATGAGTAGATAAGTTTATTCTTCCATAAAAATTATCTTGATAATGATTTTAAACATCAGGTTATTTTTTTGTTTATTGTACTTAATACATGCGTAAATAATGTAATTAAGAGTAGCGTTGATTATTTTTTTCTGTTATGCAGCAATCCGTTTTATTAAATTATATTCATGTTTATAAGGGGGGGGGATAAAAATAAGTAAAATTTACTGATATTGACGCGCTATAAGTTTTCCTAATAAACAAAAGAAGTCATTGAGCATATTATAGACAATATTTCTTACATTTATATGATTTTATAGTCTTAAATAGTTAATGCCAGTTGTAATGATACGCAAGGCAATAGGCTTTTTTCTTCAATTGGAATGTATAAGATCGCTTTTTTAGCATTTCTATTGGCTTTTAAAAAGTACAGGGGGGACTTAAAGCTTTCTTTCTTTTCCGGTGGTTTAGAAATGATAAGAGCGCAATCTGTTGATTAAAAGGTGTATTTTTTCGTTTGCAGGGAATTTGCAATGGATATAGGCATGACGAATTTTGGGTAAGATATCGTGCTGCTTCTCGTTACCAAGAGGTTCTTGAAGGAAAAGAAATGATTAAAAAGCTTTTTGAGAATGTCAAGATATCAGAATTTTTGCTGAAGTTTTAACACTTCAAATACAAAGAGCTGCCGTGCAGATAATGTTACAAATACAAGTCTGATAAATGAAAGCAGTTTTCATGATTTAACATGTTTGCGTTGGAAGTGTACGTATTTGCAAAGGAAAATTAGACGCAAGGTCACAATATAGGAGGGGATGTGAATCCAAAGATATTGTTAATAAAATATAAAACAAAGAGAGGGGTTAAATCATGAACAAGATCATTATAACAGCGCTACTGCTTTGCGTGGGACTTGTCGTTTCTGGTTGTGAAAAAACTTATAGCGTAGCAGAATTTAAGAAAGATAAAAAATTGATGCAAGAATGGGGAAAGAAATGCGATAAAATGGGCCCCTCTGCTTTTGCAACCAAGAATTGTCAAAATGTCATGCAAGCCGATATGGAACTTTTTCAAGAGCATTATAGAAATCTTGCAAAGGAACTTCGTGAAAGTAGCAAAAAGGGGAATGAAACTGAAAAACAGCAGGACAATAATTAAATCATAAAAATATATTGATAGCGGTATTTTTCTTTGTACGCGATTTATCATCATAGATTGGGAAAAATCGCGCACAGAAGTGGATTTTAAAATTTTTGAAAATGCACAATGAACCGAATGTACAATTTTAATCGGGTGCTAAATTGTGTCCTAAACTTTGTAAATTTGAAAAAGGGGAATTTATTGATGAATAAAGCCATTATTATAGCATTGCTGCTTTGTACTGGACTTGTCGTTGCTGGTTGTGAAAAAACTTATAGCGTAGCAGAGTTTAAGAAAGATCCAAAATTACTCGAGCAATGGGCAATGAAATGCATGATATCAGGGGATTTAGATTCTCAAAATTGTAAAAACGCAGATAAAGCGTATCGTGAAGTTCATGCCCGAGATTGGCCTGGTTCGAGCTTTGTACATGATGACGAGAAAAAAACTGAAGAGAAAAAGGAAGGGAATTAAATCATGAATAAAGCCATTATTACAGCATTGCTGGTTTGTACTGGACTTGTCGTTGCTGGTTGCGAAAAAACTTACAGCGTAGCGGAATTTAAGAAAGATAAAACATTACTCGAAGAGTGGGCAAAAAAATGTGAAAAGCTGGATCAATCTTCTATGGAGAAATCTAAAAATTGCCAACATGCCAGACAAGCATATATGGAACTTATGTTTGGCATTCATTAAAAACATACAGTTCAATAAGTAAGGAATTATTTAGTTCTTGATTCTATTGCGTTTTTTAGGCTCTCTCTAACTTTTAGAGAGTCTTTTTATGGCTTCAAGAATTAGTCGTTTACGATCTGTACTCTTTGTGTAAACGGATGCTATACTGTCATTTGTTCAGCCCAAAAGTGCTTTCAATTGTAGATAGTATTTCCTCTCAATGAGTTGTTACGTGTTACTGCTAATTTTTTAATGTTTTGGTTACATGTATTTAAAATATGAGATTAAATCTATCTTTGGGGTGTTTTTTTGCCTTTATCACAAATAAATGTTTCATCACACTAAGATCGTCTTTAAGTGTTGCGGCTAATTTCGGAAAAATTGGGAGGAAACATTTGTTTGGAAATTACTTTTCTCTGTTTTAATAAAGAGAAAAACATTCTAAATGTAATTATTATCGTTTCATACTCAAATGTTTTTCTCAAACTATTTTAAAAAATTGCTTTTGATTTGAGAATATTATAACATTAGTTAAGATGTGAGGCAGTTTTGCTAGGACGGTTTTGCCGGATTTGTGAGGAATTGAGCGCCTTCCACACCTTTTTATTTTTCCCTTCTCTTTTCTGAGTTTGCAAGGGTTTCCCTTGTTATTTTTTTATCTTGATTGTGTCGTAATATTATCATGTTGAGCGGTGGAGCTCATATAAAACTTTACGTATGAGGTGTTTTTTGTTCTCGAGTGCGTGATGAATATTTTTTTTGAATAACACTTTTATTTATAAAAATAATTTAATTATTTTATACTGAATAAGGATCTCGAATATAGTAAGATTCTCTTATTCCAAATCTGTTCTAGGTTGAATCAATTAAAACCATCTGCTTGCACGTTACAAGCATGGGGAGCCGTGTGGATAAAAACTGTTGAAGAAAGAAGTAAAAATGCCTCTTATGAACGATCTCAAGTGCTAAAGATTGTTGCAACATTTGGGGCTGGAAAAGTGTGTGATGCTGCTGGTTTATTTTCTCATAAGGGTAAAGATGGTTTTCAATAGATTTATTATAAGCTTCATGAAATATTATCCTTTAAAATTGTGATATGCCCTGAAGGGGGGAAGCAAGAGGAGCTTACTCAATAATGGAGACAAAGTATTTACAGATCGGATCTGGTAGAAAATTTCGTTTTTTAAGGTGGGAATGAAGTTGAGATTCAAGATAGCGTGAAAAGACGGACACTGATGGTTAAAAATGCATACAAAAAGCAGAGTTTACACTCAAATAGTTGCAAGTGATGTTTGAAATTGGGTGTGTGGTTTATCTGTAGAATTAAAATTTTTCTTTGATCTTATGTGAAATTAAGATGCTTATTTGCGCAAATTACAATAAGCCAAGAGAGTATGCTTAGTATATTTCTATTACGAGAACTAAAATAACAACAAAAGCATTGATGGTGATAATCAAGGTTGAGTAAAGCATAGCGGCTTTTACGAGATCAGCCATAAAAACCTCTTTCTGTTCTTTTTGAGGTGATTTTATGAATAACAATATGTTACATATCTGTAATATATGCTGCTACAATATATTCGGCAAGCTTAAAATCGTTCCTTTTTTATAAAAGCTTAAGGAGTGGGAGTATTGTGAATCCTAAAAAAGAAAGCTTTAAAAGGACTATTGATTGCTTTTGTAAGTTTTGTGTTGCTGGAAACTTTTTTTTCCTGTTATGCTATAAAGCACTGTCATTTATAACGGTAATATAAGGCATATAAGTTTTCTTGGAACGTTTAAGTATTTTTTAGTGTGCGATGAATATTCGTAGGTTTATTTGTTGAGCCTTTCGTTTAAGTGAATCACAAGAGTGGAAGTCAAGAGAAGATCGTTTGACAAAAATTCGGACTGCGTACAGAGCAGATGGAGTTAAGATCTTGGTCCTTTAAAGTGAGCGGAGGAAGACAAAAATGTTTTTTGATCGTTTATCTCATAGCAAGATTGGTTAATGCTGTTCTAATGGGGCATGTTTTACACAAAAGTAAAGAACGTTCCAAACGAAATATACTTATGTTGTATATTAGTATTGCATATTTATGTACTTGTTTTAAAGAAACATCTCTCAACGCACACGACAGACATTTTACGATGACATTCGTAAATGGTATAACGGTAAATGTAACTAGTATAACAGTAAAGCTCTCGTGAAATAATATAAACTTTGAATAATATAAAAATCTGTAGAATGCTATCATCTTTATACTTATGAAAGAGCAAGTCACAATCATCGTACGCTTGCTTCCAATATTTATTATAGTTCTTGGCATTTGCTAAGGTTCATAAGAGGCATTTTTCTTTCAGCGTATTTTATCAACACATCAGGGCGTTGTTTGTGATGTGCAAGCAAGTGATGTTAATTTATTCAACATGGAATAGATTTGAAATGTGATGATTATGAAAGAGAAGAGCCGCATTTAAAAGGTTAAAAACGAGAGAAAGTTCGTAACAAAAATTGTACCTTGATTATAAAATGATTGTTTCTCTGTTTTTATACTAGTAGCGCATGTAAAGCCGCGATATTAAGAGCAAACTGTTTTATGGAGCGAAATAATCTATAGGAAGATACTGTGGAAATTCTGAAAATATCAATGTGGGGGAGCATTAAGCATTATGCATTGGATAATATTTTGATTTATAATGATAATCTATCGTTATTCAACTTGAATTAGAGCCCTGAATACTGGAATTTTTTTCATTCCAAATTTGTTTCGTGGTGAATTAATCAAAACAATGTCTTTTGCAGTTACAAGCAGGGAGCTCCCATGCGCAGAGAAATTGTACAAGAAAGGCCACGCTTTTATGAACCATCTCAAGTGCCAAGGGTATCAGAACATAAGGGGTTAGAACAATATGTGATGGTGCTGGCTTGCTTCTTTTATTAAGCGTAAAGATGGAAAGTGCTCAATGGATTTTATACATGTCATGGAAGATTTATCATTATACCATTCATGGGCCGCGGCGCGAAATAGGCTTGGGTGCACTTAAGAGATGTTTCTTTAAAACAAGCGCGTGAATATGCGATTGAAGACGTATCGAACTGATTAGCTAAGAAACTCTTGAAAAGGTTCAAAAAATCTTATATAGTCGTTCATTGCAAAGAAAAGCGAATGATAACTTAAAAAAGGAAGATTGATGGCTGTTTAGCTATTTTAAGATGTCTTTTTTTATATTGCTGTATGGCTGATCTGTTCAAAAGAGCATTCTTTTTGTGTTTTATGCGAAATACTGCATGTGCGCGGAAAGAGCATGGGAGAGGGGGTGTCTTTTTGAATGGGTGCAAACTGATCTTGTAGGGTGCCATCTTATGGGACGCCAGAAGGTATACAGGTTTAGGTGCAGAGAGAGCCATACGGTTATGGAGGGTAAAATGCTGCTATCGGTAAAATGCTGAAATTTTTAATGGGCTTACGTTTTTATATGCTGCAAGATAGGCTGCGGGTTTTTGTCGGCAGATAGTTTTTGTGGCCGAAGTTTTCGTGAGAGCATTGTTGTTTTCTGTTGAAGACGTACTGGTGATAAAATAGGCAAAGATAAAATCGGTAAAGCGAAATAGACAGAACAAATATGGAAGTTTCGATATTGTCGTAAGGTTTGAGTTTATAGCGTTTTGATGAATTAGTATAGCCGCAATGATGGTTTTGGAGCAAAGCAAGAAAAATATTTGAAGAGAATGCGTTGAAAGTTGAAGTGGTATACGCTTTGAAGGATTGTCGTGCTGTTGTTTGAGCAATGTTTGCACCACGAGCTTGGTTGAGTGTATCAGCATTGAAGAGAACCTGTTTAATCTCCCTCATTTGAAAGTAAGATTGAACAATAGTGTTGAAGGGGAAGTAAAAATGTCTGTAGTGCAATATGGTGATGATAGTTTTGCAGCAAAAGCAAAAGTTCTTGATAATAATCTTATTGATCGTGATTGGGCGATGACAAAATTTGTTGCTGCTGTTAAAGGATTAGCTCAAGTTGTTGATTATGAAAGCAATATGCTAGAGAGCAGTGGTGTTCCAGATTACGAAGAAATAAATTTGCGTAAAATACGTGGTTTGCGTGATCTTAATAAATCCATGAGTGATGTGAAGCGCTATATGAATCAAGATATTGAGCATGAGGTTGAAAGTTTGTTGTCTGATTTACAAGAAAAATTACAGCGTAATAGTGAATTACTTCAAACACATTTAAATGCAGTTAATGATCTTTCTAGAGCTATACAACTATCTGGACGTGCAAAAGAAATAGAGGAATGATCAAATCTGCTTAATACGGGCTGTTCTAAGTCATGACAATGATTAGGTAGGGCAGTTGATTTGGATAAATAGTGCGTTTAGTGAGTAGACTTGTTTTAAGTGCATTTGGGTATTTAAATTATTATCCTGTTGTACTGTAAAACGCTGTTCTTAAAACAGTGTCTTTTAAGGTGTAGTGATGTGAACCGCATGCTTTGGGAAACTGGCTGAAAGAGAACTCAGAGAAGGCGGATTATTTACAGAGAATTGTTTGCAGACTAAGTTAATAGGGGGCTTCATTTTTTAGTTTAGGGAGAGGCGATCAAGAGGATATTTAGACCAGCCTGTGATGCCTTAAAAACAGCTTCCTTGGGGCTGTGGTAATGTAAGGTTTATACATTAGAGTCTTTTGCATGCATTTAGCAGACCTAGCGGCGACTTACTCTCCCGTGCCTTAAGGCAAAGTACCATCAGCGCTGGAGCGTTTCACGGCCGAGTTCGGGATGGGATCTGGTGCATTCACTCCGCCATAACCACAAAGTCAGCAAAAAGCATGAATGATGAAGAGTATGTGATGAATATTGCTTATAAGCCTCATGGAGTATTGTTCTTTGAAGTGTGGTGATATGAAGCGGTTCGTTGTTTAAATCTATATGTTTGAGACAAAAATTAAAGCGGTTTAATATTTTCTTTCTGCTGTTTTTAGTTTTTGTATGTCAGATTGGAGAGAGCATCCAGATTTGAGTGGATATATTGCGTATATCTTTGTTGGCGTAATATTTGAAATGGGGCGGCAATCTCATTGGGAAAGAATAAAGGGGGAGAAATCAGCTTCCCTCTGTCCTGCCGTCCTTTAATTTAGCTTTATGTCTTTCAAAAGTATCTAAAGCACTATCTGTTAAATAATGAAGATTACGTATTGTTTCACGCTTTTTTTATTGTGTTTTTTACTGGGGGCACGTCCTTCATGCACGACAAAATGCTCAAAATAGAATGGATTTGTTATTCCTAATTCACGGCCTTGTTTTAAAGAGATATCTAAGCTCTCAAGTCTATTTCGTGATGGTGGTTGTGGGGCGCAACGACATCTTTGATGCAACGGCGCTTGTGAATGGTATAATAAAAAGTCCCCATGGAAATAATATAAAATCTATAGGGTACGACCATCTTTATGCTTAATAAAAGAGCAATTTGATATTGTTATATTCTTTGCTTTCTTCCAATGTTGCTACAGCCCTTGGCACTTGAGATAGTTCATTAGAGGCATTTTTAATCCTTTCTTAATAGTTTTTTATCCCTATGGCTCTTCCCCCTTGTCACTTGCAAGAGATATGGTTTTGGTTGATTCAACATGGAACAGGTCTAAAATGAAAGAATCTTACGATATTCTGGATTCTCATTTAACATGCAAAACAATTAATTGTCTTTATAAATCAAATGCTTGTCTTATGATGGAGTTGCTGTAGCATTGAGATTTTAGAGGAAAAACATGCCTTTAAGAATTTATACCAGATACTAAGTCTTTATAGCAGGTATATTAAATGCACATCATCTAAAATAAATAGAGCGTCCACAGCGAAGAAGGGGCTGACTTTTTTTAAAAATATGCATGAATGCTTATTCTGTTGTGCTGTAAAAACATCATCGCTTGAGGTGTGGTGATATAAGACATAAAACTTTATGGGGTATTTTGATGAGAGAATGCTAAGATATTCAGTTTTTTATTCAATATGCAAAAGAAATATTATAAGTCAAAATCTTCTTTGATGTGATAATGATTTTTGAGAATTTAAAAATATATATAAATTTAAATAAAAAAGCAGCACTTTGTGCTGCTTTTTTATTTAAGTTAAAATTAACTTCTGCTTTAGAAACGATAACGTATTCCGCCAGACAAATTGGTGCCAGATACACCGGCTTTTTGCAGTTTTTGCCGATAGCTGATATCGGCGTTTAGTACGATATTTTGAGAAAGATATGCGTTCACCCCCATGCCTCCCTCAACTGAAGAGCCGGTAGGATCAACATGAAAGGTATCAGCAATTTTTATTGTTTTACCATCGCCAAAAGTTCTGATAACATTCATTTTACCATAGAAGGAAACAGCCTTGTTTTCTTCAACAGCCATTATCGTTTTTGTTAAACGTCCACCAAAACGGATCAACCATTGATGTGGATTGCCCATGTCTACTTTTAAGCCATTGGTATCTGAGAAAATATCAAACATGAGATTTTGATAAATGAATTGAGCTTGTGGTTCAAAGACCAGCCCTTTTGTATTGGTTGCTAATTTCTGACCAATGGTTGCAGATATATTAAGCATCTCGGTGCCATCCAATTTTGCGGCATTCCCAACAAGAGCCGTGCTAATATTTCCTTTTAAGGTTCCGTAAGAAAGAAGTGTGTTTAGATATATACCATTGCTATGTTGGATGCTGCTGTAAGCGGCAAGAGACCATTTATCAAGAGTTGTCTTTTCAGAATCTTGCATCTCTTTTGGCGTAAAGGCAAGTTTTCCGTATGTTCCTAAAAGACCAAAATGTGTGCTTATGTCTTTACCTTCCAAGGCGGCTAATATGACACCTATTTGTAAAGCAGTATAGTTTACATCAGCACCATAGCCATAATGTAATGGATCGCGGTTGGAAGATAAGGTGACTTTCTCGCCGTAGGAAGAGAAAAAGATACCATTTTTTTTATTGTCTTTTGCCCCAAATACTGTTGTGCGCATATTATCTAACAACGCGTTTTGATTGTTTACATCAGTAAATCCAGCAGAAAACAAAGTATTAGATATGGTTAAATAGTTTGCTACCTGTGGTAAAAGGGCTCGAACCTTTTTATCCTTATCAATGTAGGCATTCTGTAAGCGAAAATCCCAGAAATTACTGTTTTTACCAAAAAGATTTTGGCTCTCATGAGATGTTCCAGGTTTATAGCCTGTAAGTACATACTTATAAGGTTGTTTCCCTATTGTCATATAGTTTCCTGCTAACGTGAAGGAATTTTCATTTGCTTGTCCGGAAACTTGAATGATTGAAATCCCATGTGTCCCTAAAGGAAGTGACGCCATGCGTTCTTCCCAAACAGCAGAGCTATCGGTTATTTTTTTATCTGTTTCTTGGAGATTGATGTGAACAACAGTACTCCCTGAGACATCACCATTAATCACAATGCGATCAGTCTGTTGCTCCGTGATAGGAGAATGTTTATTCCATTGAGTGTTTACATAAATTTCTGCAATACCTGTTGTACTATAAACCGCTGCTGTGTGGGTCGTTTCGTCTTCTTGCGAAAGATTAGGTCCTATAAACAGAGTTTGATAATGTCCCTCCATTGGCTTGTCAAACATAATGACACTGTCTGTAAGGTGCAATTCAGAAAGATTAGAGTATGATTTTTCATCAACATCAAACTGTCTATAGTCATTTAAAATATTATCATTATTTGTGGCATTTTTATTCGCCTTTAAAAGCCATTTCGTCCCCTCTTTTAGATCAAAAACTGTTCTATTATCTTTAGAAGTTCTTACCCGACCTTCTAAAGAAGAGTGGTCTGCAACTAATGTAATAGTGTTTGTGGAGGCACTTTCGTTCTTTATATTTTTTAATAAAATATCGGCATGGACTTCTGAATTTTTAAGGTTGACTTCTCCGTCTACGCCTGTTCCATAAAGGTTGATACCGCTACCATGTTCAACAAAAAGCTTTGTATTCTCTAGAGTTACTTTATCTTTATTAGGAATAGCTTGTTCTTGAACGGCGTTGGCATTTCTTTCAGCATTGCGTGTATATTGTTTTCTAGGGGTATAGTATTGATTATTGCGGAAAATAATACCGTCTGCTTCATAATTTCCCGTGACATGTACGCTTGAATCCTTAAGTTTGATTGTGCCCCTCATGTTTAGTAAACCAGCTGTTTCTGCTGTTGCAGTAATACCTGTAGCATCAATTTCTCCACCATCTGATACGCTTAGTGCAACAAAACGTGCATCAACTGTTCCCCCTATCATGTTGACTTTTGAATTATTTCCATCTGCATGTACAGCAAAACCATTGTCTTGAATTTTTTTGTTATGTAGCGTTATGGTCTTACCGTTTGTAGCCTCAACTCCAGAGCTTATATCCTCAGTTTGTGCAGGTTTTTCAGGTTGTTTTGTTGGCGATATTGGTTTTTCAAGCTCTGATTTTGCAGATACCTTTTGTGTTGAGGCAGATTGCACGGGCGCTGGTTTTACAGATTTTGGCGGTACCGGTAATGCTGATTGTCCAGTTTCTAGTCTTAAAGATATTGGCTGTGCGAGTTCTGGTTCTTTAGGCGTTGGCGATAGCTCTGTTGTTAGTCTTGTAGCTTCCGTGCTTGTAGGTTCTGACTGTGAGGATACAGCAGAATTTTCGGGCGTTTTTTTTCTGGAAGAGTTTGTAGAAGAGGATGGCGCCCCTGAACGTCTTCTAGATTTTGCTTCCATTCCTGTCGTTGAAGCTGTTCCTATCGCTGGAGATTGTGTAATAGTGTCTTGTGTGGCTGTAGGGGTAGATTGTACATCTTCTGTATTTACTTCAAGTTGCGTTTTTGGAGGTAGAGTGCTTGTGGAAGTAGGCGTTGTAGATTCACTCCCTGTAGGAGAAGAGCTTCTGGTTGTTCTTGTAGACCTAGATGTTGAAGGTGGATACGAAGATGATGCATTTGAATAGGGATTAGAAGGTCTGGATGCACCTATTTGATGAGTGGGTTGCAGAGAAGAGAGAGCTATCGTAGGTTGTGTATTCGTATCATGAAGAGCATTAGACAAGCTGGTGGAAGAACAAAACAGAACTCCAGAAACTGTGTATAGTAAAAAACTTTTTTTCATATGGATGTATTCCTAAATGTTTCCCCTCTCTTAATAGAAGATAAAACCTTGGCCTCATTATGTTTATTTTGTAAGAGACAAAACGAAACATAATGAGAGCACGTTATATTTCAAGATAGGAATATAAGTATTTTTAAAAGTGATAGCGCATTCCAGCGGAAATATTTATTGCAGAGATGCCATCTTTTTTGAGTTTATGTTGATAGCTGAGATCACTATGAAGCTCGATATTTTGCGATAAGTGCGCCTGAATACCAAAACCACCTTCGATTAAAGATTCCATAGCAGCAAACGGAAAGTTTTCACTAAAAGTGTTGATCATGTTCAGTTTGCCGTAGAAGGAAAGGGCATGGCCTTTGTTTTGTGTCAAACGTCCACCAATACGGATCAACCATTGATGAGGTTTGCTTATGTCTATTTTAGAGTTATCGCCATCTGATTTAGAGTTATCGTCATCTGAGAAAGAACTCCTATCTGATAAAGAACCAAGCATGAGACGTTGATACACAAGTTGTGCTTGCGGTTCTAGGATTACACCTTCCAAACTGGTTGACAGTTTTTGACCAATAGTTGCCGCGGCTCCTAATGTTTTACTATTCTTCACTTTTGAGGTATGTTTGATGAGAGCTGTGGCGTTATCTTCTTTGAAAATTCCATAAGAGAGAAATGCACTTGCATAGATGCCACTGTCATGCTGAATATTTCCATATGCGGTGAGTGACCATTTATCAAACATATTTTTTTGAAAGCTCTCCTTGTTTTTAGGAGTAAAAGATAATTTTCCGTATGTTCCGAAAAGGCCAAAGTTGCTGCTGATATTTTTATCTTTTAGCGCTATTAATGTTGCTCCTGCTTGCAATGCAGCATAGCGAATATCTGCTTGGACACCATCTTGTTCTGCTTGAACCTTGGAAGAAAACGTGCTCTTATTGCCATAAGAGGATAAGAAAACGCTTCTTTCTGGATGATCTTTGGGTTCAAACATTGTTATTTGCATATTGTCTAACAAGATATTTTGATTGTTGACATCACTAAACCCAACAGCAAACATCGCGATAGGCATGACTAAAGAGCTTTCTTCTTGTGGTGTAAGAATTGTTCTTTTTGCTGTCCCTTCAAGAGAAGTAGAAGTTGCGGTTGCTTTATCATCATCTGTAAGTTTAGAGGTGCTCTCTGTAGCCGCGGTAGCGGTATTTCCAACTTTTGGGAGCAAATTCATATGCGCTTTTTCGGATGGAAGAGTCGTTTTCGATTCCGAGGAAGTGGTGTTTGTTTGGGGATCAATATCAGATTGCGAATTTTCATTTATTTTAGGCTGTCTCATTCCATGATCTGTTCTTGTGAATGAATTGTCCTTTGAATTATCCTTGTGTTGGGCAGCAACATGAGCGGGTGGTAATTTATCACTAGAGCGTCTTTGTCTTGTACTGGAGACAATAAGAGGTTGTCTATTCTCTTCAGATGAAGGAGAGGTTATATCTCCTTTTCTCTCCACGTTGGTTATTTCATTATTGTTCAAAGCTTCTAATACCGCTTTGCGTAAAGTATTGGAAAGTTCCTTGTTGCGTTCTTGTAAAGCACTATCTATTTGTACTGCTTTATTTTGCAGTTCAAACCAATTATGATTGTTTTGGCTCACCCATTGTTGGCGCGCGGTATTAAAACGCTGTTGATTATCAGCATCAAGAATTTTTTCTGCTTGCACGGCATCGGAAACTACTTTGTCGTAGCCACGTAATAAATTTTCTCTTGTTTTTAATCGGTTCTGACGTAATTGTTCAAGGTATGCTATGGCTTTCATCATATGTTGCATATCCAGATGGTGTTTGTTTGCCATGGCTTGGGCACGTATATTATCCACTTCGTGGTTCACCACGTTCATATGTGCATCAGAACCGTAACGACTTTCACCTGCAAAAGAGTTGTTAATCGTATCTCTTACACGATCCATATGATTTTCAAGTGCTTGGTTGAAGTGCGAATTATCTTCCATCATGGCGCCAGAGGCTATCTTTTCAAGATTTTTTTCTGCTTGTGTTGGTGTGTTTATTGAATCAATGGCATGGCGATATTGTTCAGGTAATTTCATGATCCCTTCAAGAGCATGGCGTTCCTGGTGGCTTAGACCAGAGTCGGTGCTGGTAGATGTGAAATTAAAAGAAGAAAAAAATAAAGCACAAGCGGCTGTACATAACAAAAGATTCTTATGCATAGAGATGTTCCTTAAGATATTTTCTTTGTTTTGCTAAAAATGAACCACTTTTTGACACATTGCGTTTTTTTGTAATGTAGCAAAATATAAGCAGCACTGTTTTTCATCTCAGCGCTGCTTACGCGTCAAAATAGAGAGCTAAGATTTCTAAAAGCGATAACGCATTCCACCGGAAAAATTAATTCCAGAGAACCCAGCTTTTTGAAGTTTATGTTGGTAATTAACGTCAGCATGAAGTGCGATATTTTTAGAAAGCTGCGCGTTAATGCCAAGCCCACCTTCAAGGGACGAGCCCATAGAATCGAGATGGAAAGATTCCATAACATCGATAGTGCGCTTCTCACTAAAAGCTTTGATGACATTCAATTTACCATAAAAAGAAAGAACACGATCTTTTTCAATAGGAAGCATTGTTTTTGTTAAACGCCCTCCAATACGGACCAACCATTGATGAGGTGGCTTTATATTAACTTGGAAGCCATCAATATCTGAAAGAGTGCCAAAGGCAATATGTTGATAAATAAGTTGTGCTTGTGGTTCAAATGACACTCCTTCAACACCAGTTGCTAGTTTTTGTCCAACGGTAGCTGATGTATTTAATGTATCCGTATTGTTTAATTCTGTGGTGTTGCCGATAAGGGCTGTTGTAATATGTCCGTTTAAAATGCCGTAAGAGAAAAGTGCATTAACATAGAGACCACTGTCATGGTGGAGGTTCCCATAGGCCGTAAAGGACCATTTATCCAGTATGCTTTTGTCAGAACCTTCCATATCCTTTGGCGCAAAAGCGAGCTTTCCATATGTGCCTAAAAGACCAAGATTCGCGGTCATATTTTGATTTTCTAACGTTGCTAATGTCATGCCTGCTTGTATAGCAGCATAGTGAACATTAGCACCATAACCATATTCCAATGGACTACGGCTGGAAGATAACGTCATCTTGTTGCCATAAGTCGATAAAAATATCCCTTTCTGTTTATGACCTTCTAATCCGAAAACTGTTGAGTGCATATTATCTAACAGTGTATTTTGATTGTTTATATCAGCCAAGCCAGAGGAGAATATTGCATTATGCATAACTAAATAGCTTGCCATTTGAGGAACAAGAGCTTTGATCTTTCCTTCATCATCGAGAGTCGCACTTTGCAAGCGGAAATCCCAGAAATTCTCATTTTCTTCCAAGGGAGCTTGTCCGTTGTTTTCTTTTCCAAGAGATGATGCATTGGTATTTTGCGCAGCTTGCTTTTTTGATTCTTGTGGTATTGCGCTTAAATGACTTTGTGCCCTATCAGCTTTCCCACGGCTGGATGTTGGTCCATAGCCATTGAGTATGTATTTATAGGGTAATCCATCCATTGTGGTGTAGCCATTTGCCAGCGTGAAGGCGGTTTCTTCTGCTTTTCCAGACACTTGAACAAGTGAGAGACCACGCGCATTCAAAGGAATTGAATCTTCTTCATCATCGAATGGTTCTGCATGCTTTGAAAGATTATTGAAATAGATCGTTGTGGTGCCTGAGACATCACCATGAACAAGAACACGGTCAGTTTTTTGTTGTTCTTTTGTAAGACCATTACTCCATTCGGTATTAAAGTAAATCCTTGCGTTGCCCAATGCATTGTAAACCGTTGTTGCATCGGAGCTTCTGTTTTGCTCTGCTTTTTGTGGATGTCTTCCTACATGCAAGGTTTGATAATGATTGTCTGCTAGTTTATGCGGCGCATTAAATATGATAGAGCTATTATTAAGGTTTAGGACTGAAACGATTGATTGTGCTCGTTGCTTAAGATCAAGGAGCTTGTAATCAAATATACTAAAACTATCTTCCAATTCAAATAGACTAATTTTTAAATGCCACTTGCTGTTATTGCTTAGGGTGAAAACCGTTGTATTTTGAGGAAGCGTTTTTGCTCTTCCTTCCATAATCGAATTATCAGCCTCTAATGTAAAAGTAGCAGGTTGAACCTCGAAGAAGGGTGAGACTTCATTTTTTAATAACATATCAGAACGAATTTCTGAGTTTTTAAGGTACACTGCATTCGTTTTGGGATAATAAGGTCCGAAAATACCTACACCGTCGTTTACAAGAAGTTTTGTATTATTAAGGATTGCTTTGTTTACAACTTCTTCTCCTTCTTTTATTGTAGAACTTGAAATATAACCAAAATTGATACCATAGACTCTGCTATGGCCTATGACCTTTAATGTTGAATCTTCAATATGGATTGTGCCGTTTGTGAGTGACAAACCATGCCTTTTTGCATCTCCCACAATTCCTTTGGCATTAATTTGACCACCTGATGTTGCAGAAAGCAAAGTAAAGCCTGAGTGCATTACTGAGTTTGTAATGGCAATATGACCTTTCTTAGCAACCACGGCATCATACTTACCACGAACAAAAACATTATGAAGGCTCTTCTCTTCTCCATTAGCTACTTGGACCGTAGGAATTTCAAGAGGTTGTTTATTTGCATAAGTTGGAGCAAAATGAGAAAAAATGAAAGTTCCAGCAATTGTACATAACAAAAAATTTTTCTTATAAATATATTTCTTATACATAGATATGCCTTTAGTATTTGGTATGCTTTGATGCTTACTTCATTCCCCTGATGGCGCAAGTACCCGATCAGTTTTTATATCATTACGTTTTTATTGTAAATAACAAAACGAATTATATTTATACTGTTCTCTATGATTTAAAGTTTTTTAAAGAAAAGCGTTTTTCATGGTCATAAAAAGTTGGGAAAAATGGACTTCATAAAATCGAGCTTGATAAGTATTTTTGTTTTAAAGTGCTAAAAATCAAAATATTTTGTATTTTTTATCGATATACAATAATTTTTATTGAATCCATTCGATTTTTATAAATCAAAAAGGCAGCTTTCTAGAGACTTCAATAGTCATTAAGAGATAAAGAGTTTTATTGCATTTGGTTTGAATGAAATTAATCCTTTCAAGAAAGCTGTATAGAAAGAACCATCATTGATGCCTCTTTCCGAAAGATTGAAAAAAAGCAGCACACGCGTACTGCTTTTTTCTTAAAACTGAATAGACTATAAATTGTTTTTTGCTTTTTCTTAAAACTGATAGCGTATTCCGCCTGAAAAGCTTGCTCCTGATATACCAGTTTTTTGAAGCTTATGTTGATAGTTAACATCAGCATGAAGGGCGATATTTTGTGATAATTGTGCATTTACACCAAGTCCACCTTCAAGGGCAGCTCCCATAGAATCAAGGTGGAATGGTTCACCAATCTGTATGGTGCCATTGTTAGAAAAAGCTTTAACAATATTTAATTTACCATAGAAAGAAAGAATACTGCCTTTTTCAATAGAAATCGTCGTTTGTGTTAAGCGCCCACCAACACGCACTAAGTATTGATGAGGATTTCCCATATCTACATCAAACCCATCGACATCTGAGAGTGTGCCAAGCATGAGACGCTGATAAACAACTTGTGCTTGTGGTTCAAAGACCAATCCTTTCGTACTGGTTTCGAACTTTTGTCCAATGGTCGCCGATGCACTGAATGTATTAGCGTTTTTCAATTCTGCAGTCTTTCCTATGAGAGCTGTGGTGATATCTCCCTTGAGCATTCCATAGGAAAAGAGAGCATGGATATATGTACCATTATTATGGTGCAGTCCACTATATGCAGCAATTGACCATTTATTGAGTGTACTTTTGTCAGCACCTTCCATATCTTTTGGGGTGAAAGCTAATTTCCCATATGTCCCGAAAAGCCCCACATTGGTGGTCATGTTTTGATCTTCTAGAGCTACTAATGTAAAGCCTGCTTGTAAAGAAGCATAGTGAATATCGGCACCATAGCCATATTGTAATGGCGTACGGTGAGAGGATAATGTCATTTTATTGCCATAAGTCGAGAAGAAGATCCCTTTGTTTTTATGATTTTTTTTCTCAAAGCCTGTTTCTTGTATCGTGTTCAGTAAAGTGTTTTGATTATTTACATCAGCCAGTCCAGCTGAGAATAGTGCGTTAGGCATGGACAAATAGCTTGCCACTTGAGGAACGAGAGCTCTGATCTTTCCTTCATCATCGAGCGTTGCACTTTGCAAGCGGAAATCCCAGAAATTCTGATTTTCTCTCAAATGGTTTTGTATGCTCCCTATTTGCTCAGAATTTGGTGTTGATTCAACTTTTATATTATTCTCACTCCTTAAAGCTATTCCGCCAAATGCAGCGAAGGTCGTGTCGGTTTTTGAGTCCTTTTCTTGTGATTGTTGACTTACTTCTCCTAAATGGCTTTGTGTGCTCTCTGCTTTTCCAAGACGTGATGTCGGTCCATAGGCATTTAAGACATATTTATAAGGCAAACCGCCCATTGTGACATAGCCATTTGCTAGTTTGAAGGCATTTTTATCTGTTTTTCCAGATACTTGAATGAGCGACAGTCCACGCATATTCGCGGGAATAGAAGCTTCTTCTTTTGATGACACACCTTTTGAAAGGCTATTGAAACTAATTGTTGTGGTGCCTGTTACATCTCCATGGATAAGAAGGCGGTCCGTTTTTTGTTGTTCTCTTTCTAAACCATCACTCCATTCTGTATTGAAATAAATCCTTGCATTGCCTACTGCATTATAAACGGTTTCTATAGCGGAGTCCCTGTTTTCATGTGGATTAGGGAGCTCAATTGTCCGTCCTACACTCAAGGTTTGATATTGACTCTTTGCCAGCCTATGTGGCGCATTAAACACAATAGAGCTATTATTGAAGTTCAGTACTGAAACGGTAGACAGCGCTCGTTGCTTAATGTCATGGAGTGCATAATTAAATGAACTAAAATCACGATTTATGTCGTATTGACTTACATTTAAATACCATTTGCTATTGTTGTTTAAATTAAAAACAGTCGTATTTACTGCTAAGGTTCTTGCTCTTCCTTCTATAATCGAATTATCGGCAGTTAATACGAAAGTCACAGGATGAGGATCTGAATCTGTTTTCTTTTTTACATTGTTTTGTAATAATACATCAGAACGAATTTCTGAATTTCTAAGTTGAACTTCGGCAACAGACTTTGAAGATGACGGTCCTAAAATACCGACACCATTTCTCACAAGAAGTTTTGTATTGTTAAGAATTGCCTTATTGATAACTTCTTCACCATCTTTCAGATAATTTATGCTATGAAAAACAATACCGGATTTTCTTTTGGTTTCTATGAATGAATCTTCAATGTTAATGATACCGTTTTCAATTGATAGACCAGTATCCAAGGCATTGACTTTCACTTCTTTAGCATTAATACGTCCACCTTGTGATGCAGCAAAAGCAAACGAAGCTGAATGTATTGTTGAGTTTGTAATTGTGGCAATTGCTTTTTCTTTGGCATACACTGCGCTCGATCCATTGCGGATAAAAACATTATTAAGAGTTTTTTCTTCTCCTTTCTCCAGCTTAAACTCACTAATAATTTCAGGAGGTTGTCTATTTGCATAAGTTGGAGCAAAATGAGAAAAAATGAAAGTTCCAGCAATTGTACATAACAAAAAATTTTTCTTATAAATATATTTCTTACACATAGATATGCCTTTAGTATTTGGTATGCTTTGATGCTTACTTCATTCCCCTGATGGCGCAAGTACCCGATCAGTTTTTTATATCATTACGTTTTTATTGTAAATAACAAAACGAATTATATTTTATGGTGTTCTCTATGATTTGAAGTTTTGCTTCAGAAAAACTTGTTCATGATCATAAAAAGTCGAGAAAAGTGGATTTCATAAAACCTAGCTTGGTTAAGCTTATGCTAAAAGCACTATGAAGTATGATATTTAAAAACTGTCTATTAAAGATAATCGCTATAAAAGCTCTATCGCATTGAGATGTATTATTTGATGTACTCACCAAAACGATCAGAAAATTTTCTCTGCTAGAAGAAGTGATGAGGGGGCTATTCACAGGCTTTCTTTAAAGAAGCTTTTCCTTAAGGGTAGCAAAGTCCATTTTTCTAAGGTCGCACAGCCCATTTCGCGATGGTTTTCATGAATGCTATAACGCTAAAGCTATAGAGTCCCATCATCTTTATGCTTACGAAGGAGCAAGCCGATACCTTTACGGCTTAATAAAAGAGCAACCCCATTACATACTTTGCTAGCTCCCAATGTTGTGTGGATAGCCTTTGGCACTTGAGGCGGTGCATGAGAGGAATTCTTAGGCTTTTCTTATATAACTTTGCTTCACACGCCAGTCCCGCTTGTAATGTGTAAGTGAATGATTTTGATTAGTTCAACATGGAACAGATTTTAAATGAGAGAAATTTACGATATTCAGAACTCTAACTCAATGAAAGTAACGCTAAATTATCATTATAAATCAATATTTTGAATATTTCATTTAAAACATCTTTTATTGATACAAAAAGAACTTTATTGAGTTGTTTCATTTTATAAATGAAAAAATTAGCTTTTTTGAGCGTTTTGTATGTGAAAGATAAAGCGCTTGTTGTTAGATTTTCTTTTCATGCATTAATTTTCTCAAAACTGTTTGTTTAGAAGAACCAGCAATGGAAGTGTAAATAAATCTTTATAGATAGCGACAACACATCGTAAAGAAAGAATTTATTTTATTGCTATAATAGATTGTAAATAACAAAAAAATACACTCCGTTTTTTTGTTAATAGTAAACGGATCAATATGCTTATTTTTTTATAATTTTATATTAAAATTGGTAGTGTATTCTATCAGAAAAACTTGTCTCGGCTATACGTCTTTTAAAATTTTTTCTGATAGTTTACATCAATATAGAAGGTTAAATTGTGAGATAACTGTGTATTGTGCTAAACGCACCTTTAATGGCAGGATCTATCGGATTAAGGTAAAAATGAATACCAATCTGTTTAGTATCATCAATATCAAAGTTTTTTAAGGAAGTTCACTTTCTCATACAAGGATGGGGTACAATCTTCTACGGTCCTAACAATAGTTTTTGTTAGATACCTACCTATCCGGACTAACTGGGGAGGCTGTCTGATTTAATTTTAAGATCATCAATATGTTAAAAGTTGGTAAAAATCAAATCCTTAGCACACAAATTATGTTCGTGGTTCAAAAGGTTAGTTCTCTGATTATTCTTTGCAAATTTTTGACAAATAATTGTTGAGGCAATTAACATTTTTACAGCATAACTTTAATAGTATTTTTTATAGAAGTTTTAGAGATATCTGCTGTACAGATATCACAAGGGAAGAGTGTAGCCATATGAAAACACCATTATGCTCTGTTATATTGTAAGCTATGATTGATGATTTATCCAGTGTGCTTTTTTTCATTTTCTATATCCTTTGGAGTGAATGAGAGTGGCTGTAGGTTCCTATCTATTTCAAATGTGTAGTGATTAACTTTTCATTTTTCTAATATCATCTTTGCTTGGACAGCTCTATGGCGCATATTAGCACCATATCTATCTTCAAAGAGGAGCATAATCAAACGGTAGAGTTTCTGTACTTCCATAAGTGAAAAAGCAAGAAATCTTCTATTTTTTAAGATTTATTCTTAATGCTGTTATCTTTATATTATCTAAAAATACACTTTGCTTAGCTTTATGGGCAAATTCGATGATGAATAGCTGCGCAATCCGTGTGAAGAGGAGGAAAATTGTATTTAAGTAGAAAAGAAAACACTTCAGGAAAAAATGGATTTCATGTACGAAAAGGCTGCATACTTTGTGACATATTCTAGATAAAAATAACCTTATCTTTTATCTTGATAAAAATGGTATAATGTAATGATTTATAATGATAATTTATCGTTACTTTCATTGAGTTAGAGTTCTGAATAACGTAAGATTTTATCATTTTAAACCTGTTTGTCTTAAATCAAGAAAAACCATTCTCTTGCACACCACAAGCGGGGCTGGCGTGTGGGTAAAAAATGTATAAGAAAGGACTAAAAATGGCTCTTATGAATCGTCTCAAGAGCCAAGGGCTTTAGCAACACCCACGAGCTGGAAAATATAATGATGGTGCCGGATTGCTCCTTCACAAACGTAAAGATGGTGGTACTCAATGGCTTTACCGTTATATCTTTCACGGGGGGCGCTGTTGCTAAATGGACTTGGGTGCCTTGAGAGATGTTTCTTTAAAACAAGCTCGTGAATTGGCAACTGGGTGGCGTGCTGTTTTACGTGAGGGGCGTGCCCCCATTAAAGAACGTGAGAAACGAAAACGTGAGGCAATGCGTAATCTCCATTACTTAAAAGACATTGCCTTAGATGCTTTTGAAAGTTGTAAAGCTGAATTAAAAATGATGGTAAAGATGGAAACGGGTTTTCACCTTTAAAACTCCATATTCTCCTCAAATTAGGCTGTTTGCCTATTTCAGAGATTACACAAACAGAAATACGCAATATCCTCGCTCCCATCTGTCATACAAAAGCTGGAGCTGCTAATACAGCACTGATGCGTCTAAAGCTTTGGTTTAAACATGGGCGTTGCGCGTGGATGTTGATTTTACAGGCAGTAGAAAAAGCAAGGGCTCTCTTAAGGAGGGATAGTGTAGTGTTATTAGTATTTATAAAGCGAAAAGGCAGCATATTGTGGCTGCCTTTTTTGTTAATGCATAGAAAAGAAATACGCTGTTTTGACAGTTTTGTTTTAAAACTGATAGCGTATTCCTCCTGAAAAGCTTGCACCACTTATACCAGTTTTTTGAAGCTTTTGTTGATAGCTGACATCACCATGAAGGGAGAAATTGTGAGACAGTTGCGCATTAATGCCAACGCCACCTTCAATTGCTGGTCCCATAGGATCAAGGTCAAAGTTTCTGCCAATCTGGATGGTACCATTATCACCAAAGGTTTTGATCAAGTTTACTTTTCCATAGAAAGACATCGGACGGTTGTTTTCAGTGGAAATGGTTTTTGTCAAACGTCCACCAACACGGATCAACCATTGAGAAGGATTGTTCATATCAACGGTAAAATTATCAGCATCTTCAATGGTATTAAACATCAAATGTTGATAGGCAATTTGTGCTTGTGGCTCAAATGTTAAACCTTCCATTCCGGTTGCAAACTCTTTGCCAACAGTGGTGGAGATACTAAACATTTTGGCATTTTGCAATTTTGCGGTTTTACCAATGATAGCATTGGTGATATCTCCTTTTAGAATTCCATAGGATAACAGTGTATCCATATAGAAACCATTGTCATGCTGCACGCTGCCATAAGCTGTTAGTNCTTTTAGAATTCCATAGGATAACAGTGTATCCATATAGAAACCATTGTCATGCTGCACGCTGCCATAAGCTGTTAGTGACCATTTATCCAATGTGTTCTTACTGGCATCCGCTATGTCCTTTGGAGTGAAAGACAGCCGCCCATAGGTGCCTACAAGACCGAAATGTGTTGTGGTATTTTGTCCTTCTAATGCCGCGAATGTGACACCGGCTTGTAGAGCAGCATAGCGGATATCAGCACCATAACCATATTTGAGAGGTCCGCGTTCAGAAGATAAGGTTCCTGTGTTTCCGTAAGTATAGAGGAAGAAACCGGTTTGTTTTTCCTCTTCTTTTCCTAAGACAGATGTTCTGATATTGGCTAAGAGTGCGTTTTGTTTAGCCATATCGGTTAATCCACTATAGAAGAGAGCATTTGGCATGACCAAATAGCTTGCTGTTTGTGGTACAGGGGCAACGGTAGGGATATTTGTTTCAGGATCAGGATTTGAACCAGAATTGGAGTCAAGCAGTTCGGGTTGCAAACGGAAATCCCAGAAGTTTTCATTCTTTTCATCAAAGAGGTTTTGTGCAATATCGGCGTTGCCTTGGCTTGAGTCTGGTCCATAGGCACGTAGTGTATACATATCTGGTAAACCACCTCTTGTGGTATAGCCATTTACCAGTTTGAAAGAGTTTTCTTCTGCTTTTCCAGAAACTTGAATAAGTGAAAGACCCCGGACATTGGCAGCAGCAGAGGTATTTGCTTCGATATTGTTCTCTTCTAAGCGCCCCGTGACATAAACTGATGTGTTGCCAGAGACATCCCCATGGATCAAAAGTCTATCGGTTTTTTGGTCATTTATTGCAGCACCATCACTCCAAGCCGTGTTGAAGTAAATCTTTGCATCACCCGTTGCATTGTAGACTTCTTGCGTGTCTGGTTTACCAGAACCTATATGCAATGTTTGGTAATGATCTTCTGTTGGTCCATTAAAGATAATGGAGCTGTTATCGAGATTAAGCGTGGAAATATCAGAACGAGATCTTTGAGCGATATCAAGGAGATTGCCATCATCATCTTTTTCATTTTTGCTGATTTTCAACGTCCATTTTGTATTGTTTTTCAGATCAAAGTGCACATTTCTGTCTTTAGCAATATTTGCTCTGCCCTCTAAAATAGACTGATCTGCGCTTAATGTGAAGGTGCCGTTGGAGATCGCTTTAACCTCTTTATTGTTCCAATAATTGTCATTTTTCCAAGATTTTGGA
>NZ_JBHIOD010000007.1:0-2043 GCF_042195355.1 Bartonella sp. CL266QHHD | reverse complement strand
GGGGGGGGGGTTAAGAGTTCCCCAAGCTTTTCGACTGTCACATCATTGACAATAAAACGTCGTTTACCAAGAGTATCATCATTATTTTTACGAGTAGAAACTAAGCGGTGTGCAAAGTAATTATGCAATCATATTTGCAATATTAGAAAAATAATAATTTATCATTATTTACTGATACGGAGCGCAGTATTGTAGAAAATAATTTGCTTCAATTACCAAATAAATAAAAATACAGTTGATTAAGGAAATTTTTGCTTTGTATGAAGCACACGTAAAATACGCACAACGCCATTTGAAATATCATAAATCATGATATAATTTGAATGTACAATAAGTTCACGTGTATTTACAATTCGTCCTAAACGACCAAGAGTAGGAAATTTAACAAGTTTTTCTACTTTTTCAGATAAAAGTTGATCAAACTTTAAGGCAGCAGAAGGATTATCTTGTGATATGTATTCACGTATCTTTTTGCGGTCAACGTGTGCTACTTGTGTCCAAATTAGCTCCATAAAGTTGATCTATCGAGTTTACTTTGTGTTTTTAAGCGCCATTCCTTTGCTTCTGCTTCGATTTCTTCAGAAGATATTATATCACCTGCATTAGCAGAGTTTATCCCTAATTGAACTTGTTCCCGAAACCATAAATCGTATGCACTTTTTTCTTTTTGTTCTTTTACGATATCGCGCATATAATCCCGCAATAATTGTGCACCAGATCTATCACACGCCTTTGCTGCTTTGGAAAATTCATTTTTTAATACATCATCGACGCGAAAGGTAAATGTTGTTTCAGCCATTTTACAACCACTTAATGTGTTACAAAGTAGTTCTAATGTAATGTATTTTTACTATTTCTTCAATAGCTACTGTTAAAATAGATATTTTATATCTATTTTGCATTTTCATAGGGTTGAAAGGGACGCCCATAAATCAACGGGCTCTGATAACAACCCAGACAGCAGAGACAGCCCCGTTTCAATGCCCTCACAAATGACCAGATGTTTGGGATTGGNTAAATCAACGGGCTCTGATAACAACCCAGACAGCAGAGACAGCCCCGTTTCAATGCCCTCACAAATGACCAGATGTTTGGGATTGGCTTGACTTAAATGCACAGCACCACCTGTTACAGATCCCAACATGGCTTTTGCTGGTTTTTGGTCTGTTTTGCAGCCATTGGCTTGTAAAAAGGTTCTATGAATGGCGAAAGAGCCAGCGCCCTTAACAAAAGCAACCAACGCGGGCAGTGTAACCCCAGAGGGGTGCGAACATTTGTCGTAAAAGCGTAAATCGGGAGGCAAATCACATGTGATATGCCGCATACGTAAATAGGTTTCTGCTAAAGTATTTTTGATTGGTTGGCTTTGTTGCCAAATTGTTTTTGCTCTCTCTGCTTTCTGTTTTGCTCGTTTGAGATCAGCACAAAACTGTTTGGAGAAAGAGAGCGTCTGATCATAAGCTTGTTTTCCAAGCAACCCAATTCTAATAAGCGCTTGTATGATCTCTCTAAAAGAGCAACCAGCATAACAGTAGATTAAGAGACGCCCATCATGTCCATTGGCAAGGGATAAGCTAGGTAGCCTATCATCATGAGCAGGGCAACGGGCTGTTCCATAACGCCCATGCCAAACCCCGCGGCACAGCACGTGTGATACCTTGCGCATTCTTAAAAGAACACATCATTGTAAATCCTATAACGTTGCGTCACAGGACGGATTGTGCACTCTCTAGGGTGATGAGTTTGAGAAAGCCTTGTCCGTCCTTACGTGACAAGGTTTTTTTTTATGCTGCGTCGTTATAACGTTGCTGTTTTGCTTGCTCGATGACATTCAAAAGATCCGATTGTAACCAACGCGATAAAAAACCAAATTTTAAAGGTTTTGGGAGAGAGCCATTGGTTACATGACGGCGGAATATTGAAACACTCATATGAAGCAATTTTGCACTTTCACGGTCTGTTAAAAGAATATCATTTTCTGTCATACTAAAATCCTTTCTATCAAAAAATGGTAACAAATCATAACTATTTATTAACCACATT
>NZ_JBHIOD010000006.1:0-1145 GCF_042195355.1 Bartonella sp. CL266QHHD | reverse complement strand
TGCAGACCCTTTTCTTGATGATAGTTACAGAGATGAAGGCTTTCAACAAACAGGTGCTGTAGGCAACGGCATTTTACAGCTTGCCATTGATCCAACCTTTTACACCGCTAATCTTACAGCGCCTGTCACCCTTGACTGGACAAATGAAGTGATTATTGCGCAAGAGTTGACAACGGCTTGCGAAAAAATCAATCCTTATCAAAATTTTGCACCCCTGCCTGGTACAGTAACCCTTGAACCCGCGACAGACTTCTGGCATGAACAACGCACAGATTGGCTCTCGGGTATCACCAATCAAATCATTATGGGAAAACATCGCGGCAGAACTATCCGTAACACAGAAGTGCGTGATGACTTGGTCAATGCACATCAAGAACAAACCGACTTTTTAAGACAAATTACCCTTCACTTTAAAATTGAAGGCTTTGGCAAGTTAGAACAATTAGAAAGCCTCATCTTTGATGGTGTGAATGTTTTGCCAGCGAGCCGCCTTGTTGCCGATAGCAAGGGCACCCTTGAAGGAACTTTTAAAATTCCACAAAACATCACCGCTGGCACAAAAAATGTTGTGGCACGGGGGAAAGGTGGAACCATTGCAACGGGGCTTTTTACAGGGCAAGGTGTGATTGATGTGAAAGTGATGCGGCGCACCACCACTGTGAAAATATGGATGCAATTTGACCCACAAGCGCAAGTCTTTACCCCCGATGAAACANAAAATATGGATGCAATTTGACCCACAAGCGCAAGTCTTTACCCCCGATGAAACACGGCAAATCACCGGTATTGACTTTCATCTTTGCAAAATCGGCAATCAGAACCATGATCTGGTGATTGATTTGGTCACTACAGAAAACGGTTATCCGACCGCCGATATTCAAGCACAAAGCTTTTATTCTATGAAGGGCGCAAAGGGAGGGTGGGCAGAGGCACGCTATGATGTCCCTTTGTTAGTCCCTAATGACCGTCTCACCGCCTTTGTCATTAAAACCGATGATGCTGATCATGCCGTTTCACTAGCAAAGCTTGGAGATTTTGATGCAGAACACCAGAGATACGTTTCAAGCCACCCTTACGTGACCGGTCCACGCTTTTCTTCTGTCAATGCTAGGAGCTGGACCGCCCATCAAGATGAGGCTTTAGCC
>NZ_JBHIOD010000005.1:0-5489 GCF_042195355.1 Bartonella sp. CL266QHHD | reverse complement strand
AACAAATAAAAATGTTACGACTGTAACAAGTGATCTCAAAACAGCATCTGAGAATGTAGTCAAATATTTTGGTGGTGGTGCAGGTTATGATGAGCAAGGACAATGGAAAGCTCCAAGTTTTAAGGTTAAGACAGTTAAGGATGATGGTAACTCTGAAGAGATAGACTATGGCAATGTGGCGGATGCTTTGGCTGGAGTTGGTAATTCTGTTACGAATGTAAAAAATGAGATCAGCAAAGAGATTACGAATGTAGTGAGTGATAGCCTTGTTAAGCAGANGGTAATTCTGTTACGAATGTAAAAAATGAGATCAGCAAAGAGATTACGAATGTAGTGAGTGATAGCCTTGTTAAGCAGAATAGGATGGGTCTTATTACTATTGGTGCGGAAAGAGGCGGCAATAAAATCAATATTTTAAATCGTGATGGTGATGCTCGAATTCTTTCTGGTGTTAAGGCAGCGCAAAATGGAGACGAGGCAGTCAATAAAGCGCAGCTTGATGCAAGTCTGAAGGATCTTTCCAGCAGCCTTCAGTCTGATGATTCAGCTGTTGTTCATTACGATAAACAGGCAGATGGTAAAACTGATTATAGCAGTGTGACTTTAGGTAAAGGTAAGGATGCAGGACCAGTTGCGCTTCATAATGTAAAAGATGGTACCATTGCTGAAAATTCACGTGATGCAATTACGGGTAGTCAGATCAACACGATTTCTCAGGATTTAGCCAAGTTTTTTGGTGGTGATGCAAAATTTGTTGGCAGTACGTTTACAGGACCAACCTACAAGTTATCGAAGGTTGATACGGATGGTTCGGTAGCAAGTGCTAGTTTTGAAAATGTTGGTAGTGCATTTACTGGTCTTGATGATAATATCAAGCATGTGAATGCACGGATTAAGGAAGTTTCTGAAGGAGTAGCGCAGGATTCCTTGAATTGGAGTAAGGAAGCCAATGCGTTTGTAGCGCGTCATGAGAAGAAGCAAGAAGAAAAAGGCAAAGCTGTCAGGACACAAGAAAACAGTAGAATTACGTTTCTAGCAAATGGTGAGATTAGCGCTAAATCAACGGATGCTGTAACGGGTAGTCAGCTTTATTCGCTGAACGAACAACTTGCAACTTATTTTGGTGGTGGTGCAGGTTATGATGAGCAAGGAAAATGGACTGCTCCAAGTTTTAAGATCAAGCAGTTTGGTGAGGATGGTACTTCTTTTGACAAGAATTATCAGAATGTAGCTGATGCACTTGCCGGTGTTGGAAGTTCTATCACGAATGTTCAGAATAAATTGACTGAACAGGTTAATAATGTGATTACCAAAGTGGAAAGCGAAAGCTTTATTCAGCAAGATAAGACAACGAGTCGTCTCACTATTGGTGCAAAAGTAGGTGGCGCAGAAATCAATATTGCAAATGAAAGCGGTGCGGATCGGATAATTTCTGGTGTTGGGGAAGCAAAGAACAATAATGACGCTGTTAACAAAAGCCAGCTTGATAGCAATATCAAGAATGTCAATGATAATGTAACAAATAAGTTTAGCGAACTTACTAAAAACATAACGAATATTACTCAGCAAGTTAAAGGTGATGCTTTGTTATGGAACGATAAAGCTAATGCCTTTGTAGCACGTCATGAAAAGAGCAAAGAAGAAAAAGGCAGAGCTGTAAGAACACAAGAAAACAGTAGAATTACGTTTCTTGCCAATGGTGAGATTACCGCTAATTCAACGGATGCTGTCACGGGTGGTCAGCTTTATTCGCTGAACGAACAACTTGCAACCTATTTTGGTGGAGGTGCTGGTTATGATGAGCAAGGACAATGGAAAGCTCCAAGTTTTAAGGTTAAGGCAGTTAAGGATAATGGTAAATCTGAAGAGATAGACTATGGCAATGTGGCGGATGCTTTGGCTGGAGTTGGTAATTCTTTCACAAATATTAGAAATGAGATTAGCAAAGAGATTAATAATGAGATTGCCAATGTGAAAGGTGATAGCCTTGTTAAGAAAGATCAAGCAACCAATCTTATCACTATTGGTAAAGAAGTAGAAGGCAGTGAAATCAATATCGCTAATAGTGGCAAAGCAGATCGAACTCTTTCTGGTGTGAAGGCAGCAACGAAGAATAATGAAGCGGTTAATAAAGGTCAGCTAGATAAAGGTTTAAAGGATCTTTCTACCAGCCTTCAGTCTGATGATTCAGCCGTTGTTCATTACGATAAACAGAAGGATGGTGCCCCTAATTATATGAGTATAACTTTGGGTGGTAAAGACAAGACACCTGTTGCACTCCATAATGTTGCTAAGGGTGTAATATCTTCAGAATCCTATGATGCAATTAATGGTCAGCAGATTAATAAAATAGGCGGTGATATTGCTAAGTTCTTAGGTGGGAATGCAGCTTTTAGTAATGGTGCTTTCAGTGAACCATCTTATGGGGTACATGACATTAGAAAAACTGGTGATGTAGATGTATCGCCAAATAGTCATCATAATGTTGGTTCAGCTCTTTCGGCGCTTGATTATAGCCTTGGGAATGTGAATACGCGTATAACGAATACGATCAATGATTTTAATAAAAAAATAACTGATAGTTCTCAACATATTGAGAAAGATGCTTTGTTATGGAATGATGAAGCCAATGCCTTTGTCGCACAGCATAAAACGGAAGAAGGTAAAAAGGAAAACAGCAAGATCACATCGCTGGCTGATGGTTCTATAGTATCAGGTTCGAGCGATGCTGTTACGGGTGGTCAGATTAATACCATAGCTGCAAGTTTATCAAAGATTTTAGGTGGCAAATCATCGTTTAGTGCTGATGGCACTTTTACAGTTCCCAGCTATGACTTATCGACAGTTTCTAAAGACGGTGAGGTAACAGATAAACCGTATGAAGGTGTTGAAAAAGCCTTTAAAGGACTTGATACAAATATCAAGACTGTTAACGCTCGCATTAAGGAAGTCTCAGAAGGAGTTGCACAAGATTCTTTATTATGGAGTAATGAGAGTAACGCCTTTGTCGCACAGCATAAAACGGAAGAAGGTAAAAAAGAAAACAGCAAGATCACATCACTTGCGGCTGGCTCTATAGTATCAGGCTCGAATGATGCGGTTACGGGAGGTCAGCTTCATACCATAGCTGCAGATTTATCAAAGATTTTAGGTGGCAGCGTATCCTTTGATGGTGAGAAGTTTAAAGATCCCACTTATACGGTGTCGAAAGTTTCTGAAGATGGTGAAGTGACAAGCGAATCCTATAATGATGTAGGCTCTGCTTTTGCAGGAATTGATACGAACTTCATAAATGTGAATAAACATCTGTCTAATGAGGTCAAAAAGTTTAATGAAAAACTAAGTAATATTACGCAAGAAGTTCAAGGCGATGCTTTGTTGTGGAGTGATGCTGAAGGTGCCTTTGTGGCACAGCATGGAAAAGAAGATAAAAGAGCGAGCAGCAAGATTAAACATCTTGCCAACGGAGACGTTAGTGGAACTTCAAGCGATGCTGTAGCAGGAAATCAGCTATATGCTCTAGGTGACAGTGTTGCGCAGTCTTTAGGTGGTCATGCTAGTTATGCCGGTGGCGCTTGGATAGCTCCAAGCTTCAAGATTAAGACCATTAATGAGGATGGTACTAAAGTTGAAGAGAAGAAGTATAATACTGTATCGGAAGCTTTTGAGGGTGTAGGAACATCTTTTGAGAATCTTCAAAAAGAGTTTACCCAAAACAACACGGAGGTTACTGAAAATATTAAGCAGAATGCATTGTTGTGGAGTGATTCTGACAAGGCGTTTGTAGCAACACATGGAGAGAAGGAAAGTAAGAGTAAGATTACATTTCTTTCCAATGGAGAGGTCTCTGCAAGCTCAAGTGATGCGATCAATGGTTCTCAGCTTTTTGATACGAATAAGACTGTTGCAACTTATTTAGGTGGTGGCGCTGAATATAAAGAAGGTAAATGGACGAATCCTAAATTCACGGTCAAGACCTTTGATGCTGATGGTGGATCTAAAGATCAGAATTATCCTGATGTAGCGAGTGCTTTAACAGGGGTTGGTAGTTCTATCACAAATGTTAAAAATGAGATTACAAAACAAATTAACAATGAAATTAACAATGTTAGAGGAGATAGCCTTGTTAAGAAAGATGCAGATACAAATCTTATCACTATTGGTAAAGAAGTAGAAGGCAGTGAAATCAATATAGCCAACAAGACTGGTACGGATCGGACTCTTTCAGGTGTTGGTGAAGCAACAAAGGATAATGAAGCTGTTAACAAAGGTCAGCTTGATGCAAGTCTGAAGGAACTTTCTACCAGCCTTCAGTCTGATGATTCAGCTGTTGTTCATTACGATAAAAAAGATGGTGATAATGGCGGCATTGATTACACGAGTGTGACTTTAGGTAAAGGTAAGGATGCAGGACCAGTTGCACTTCATAATGTCAAAGATGGTGCCATTGGTGAGAGTTCACATGATGCGATTAATGGTAGTCAGATCAACACAATTTCTCAGAATGTGGCTAAATTCCTTGGTGGTGATGCAAAATTTGTTGACGGTACGTTTACAGGACCAACCTACAAGTTATCCAAGGTTGATACGGATGGTTCGGTAGCAAGTGCTAGTTTTGAAAATGTTGGTAGCGCATTTATTGGTCTTGATGATAATATCAAGAATGTAAATGCACGGATTAAGGAAGTTTCTGAAGGGGTAGCGCAGGATTCTTTGAATTGGAGCAAGGAAGCCAATGCGTTTGTAGCGCGTCATGAGAAGAAGCAAGAAGAAAAAGGCAGAGCTGTAAGGACACAAGAAAACAGTAGAATTACGTTTCTAGCAAATGGTGAGATTAGCGCTAAATCAACAGATGCTGTAACGGGTAGTCAGCTTTATTCAATGAATCAGACATTTGCGACGTATTTTGGTGGAGGGGCAGGTTATGATAAAGATGGACAATGGAAAGCACCAAGTTTTGTGATCAAGAAAGTTGATGCGGAAGGTAAAGAAAGTGAGGAAAGCTACAATAGTGTAGCGGAAGCATTTGCTGGTGTTGCNGACAATGGAAAGCACCAAGTTTTGTGATCAAGAAAGTTGATGCGGAAGGTAAAGAAAGTGAGGAAAGCTACAATAGTGTAGCGGAAGCATTTGCTGGTGTTGCGAGTTCTATCACGAATGTTCATAATGATGTAACCAATGTTGTCAGTGATAGCCTTGCCAAGCAGGATGAAAAGACGAAAGTTATCACTATTGGTAAAGAAGTAGAAGGTACAGAAGTCAATATTGCCAGCAGTAAGAAAGAAGAAAGGATTCTTTCAGGTGTTAAGGCAGCAGAGAAAGACAATGAAGCAGTCAATAAAGCGCAACTTGATAAAAGTTTAGAGAAGCTTTCTACCAGTCTTCAGTCTGATGATTCAGCTGTTGTGCATTACGATAAAAAAGATGGTGATAATGGCGGCATTGATTACACGAGTGTGACTTTAGGTAAAGGTAAGGATGCAGGACCA
>NZ_JBHIOD010000004.1:0-20310 GCF_042195355.1 Bartonella sp. CL266QHHD | reverse complement strand
CGGTGTGAGAAATCAACTGAGCACCAACAAATTCAATGCTTTTGATCAGCAAACAGGTTGTACCAGATGAAGCACCATAGGCAGATGTGGTATCATCGTCTGGCAAAAATACCCCATGTGTTTCGTTTCTACGGTGTAATTGCTGAAAACGCTGTTCTTGCGTTTGTTGTCGTTGGATGCTCTCTGATTGATTAATCGCTTTCTCACGAATGTTTTGGGCAAAAATCGGCAACGAGAAAAGGCACAAAATAGCCGCAAAAACAAAAGTGAAAAAAAATCTATGCATTCATTGTGTCCTCAAAATGAGCAACCAAATGAACCATATCATCAGCGTCACAGAAAAAATCGCCAACCGCGTAACAATTTTTTAATTGTTTGATGAGAATAATACTTCTAAAATCTAAGAGAAAAGCATAGACTGTACTGCATATACCTGCTTTATTAGTTGTGCAAACCATATCACTTCCCCCGCTTTTGAAGATTTTACAATGACACTGTTAAATGACAATCATACACTCTAATATGCTTCTTAATTTTAAGGTGTTGCATGTAATATAATTTTGAGCTTCAAGTAAAGCCTCTTATTCATAGAATATACCAAATTTATTGGAACTGTTACATATTAGAGACAACAAGAGACACTCCATTGATTGTCGCTTGATAAGAAAAATAGTATGACAATAGCTTATTTACTAAAATAAGAAAATGCGTAATGCCATAACTGATGAAGGATTAGCATATTTAAAAGCCGCTTATCCTAATGAAAAAATTACTAAAGATGATCTATTTTATTATGTTTACGGTCTCTTGCATTCAGAAGATTATCGTGCTCGTTATGCTCATAACTTATGCAAAGAACTGCCTCGTATCCCTTGTGTAAAAACTGCTAAGGATTTTGGAAATTTGTAACAGCAGGGCATGAATTGGGTCATTTGCACGTGAATTATGAAACTGTAGAGCCTTATCCTGTGACCTTTAAAAAGGGTAATCCAAAATTAACTGATATCTCTAATCCAGAAAAGTTTTATTACGTGACAGAAATGAAATTCGCTGGGAATAGTAAGGAAAAGGATAAATCAACTGTTATTTATAATAGCAATATCATCATGACAGATATCTCTCTTGAATCGGTTATGGGGCGTCAATGCGTTAAGACAGATAAAAAGAGTGGTATTGTTAATGATGCCAATCACTATGCTGTTGAAACCATTGGCAACCCTGCCTATCCATTGGATTTGTTTCAAAGGGTTATCACTGTGAGTTTAGAAACAATGAAAATTGTTAAAAACTTACCAAAATTAGAAATTAGAGAAACTGAATAGATTTGGCATGCTCAGATGATAGGCATGTTAACCTCACAAGGGGTATAAGGTCTTATAACCTATAGGTTCTATACCTCTTTTGTTAAGTTGCTTACATATAATCCTGAAAGGATAGTCTATATGCGTTATTCTAAAAAGAAGAAACTTGCAATTTTAGATACTCTTATTTGGATTGCCTTTAAAAGATTATATCGTAATCTAAAATGATAGCTTTGTTTAAAGAGGGTTATGTATATTCACTTTTCTTATAGGTTTTGAAGGTATAAAAACCGTCAAAACCCCTTCAAAACGTATATTATTAGTTGAATTTATAGGTTGTGTTATCAATAGAGGTTGTTTTTTAAGATCTGTAAAATATTAACACATTGAAAAATAACGTTTTTACTTTTTATCGTTTTTTTATCTAAAAGAGGCAACCGTCAAAACTCAAAACCCCGTCAAAACTCATAACTATAAAGATCTTGATAGCATCTCTTATGAGTTACAAGATATCTTTTGAAAAGCTTTAAAGGATCACATGATTTTTATAAAGCACGTTGTAATCATTCTCTAAATCATAAGGTTATCTATTCAAAAGAACTGATTAAAATTCATAAAAGGGATTTTAATAACGTAATCAGTTTTTACTTTCATACGCTTTTCATAAGACACGTTTTAATGACACACTAAAATAATCACTTTTGTCAGTTCAATTTACTGACAGATAACTGACAAATATATATTATTAATTGTATTTAAGGTTGTGTTATCTATATAAGTTGTATCTTAAAAAGACTAACATATTGAAATATAATGCTTTTAATTTTTTATCATTTTAAAAAAATAGTATAGGGTCTAAAAAGAACTGACACAACTGACAAAAGTCTATTAAAAGGGATTTTGCTGATCTCTATAATGATCAGTTTCTATTGAGATATTTTCATAACAGACAATAAATCACAATTATCCTATTTATCATTTCTCTTATGAACATGAAAAATGATACCATGGCTATAAAGAACATAACAGCTATAGAGAAAGCAAAAATGCAAATGAAAGCATTTGTTATAAGAGCGCAGTGCTATTAAGGTCGTTTAAATTAAAGCCCCTTATAAACAAAATTCACAAAAAATTTAAAATTCATTTAGTAAAAAAATGATAGGTTATAAAGCTAAAAATACGCATTATGAGAGCGTTTTTAAATATTATAAATGTATAGATTCAGAAAATAACGCAATCTTTTAAGAAAGCCAATAATATAGCTTTAAAAGCATATAAATATAAAAGAAGCAACTAATAGGCATAAGATATTATCAATACACAACGTATTTAAAAAATAAGAAAAAATATCAAAAAAGATAAAATATTGTTTGACAATAAATACGTATTTTGTTATATGAATATTCAAGTGATTAGAAAACACTTTGAAACGACAAGCGGATAGATTACGAAACAATCTTTCCAACGCTTTTAAAAATTGGCTATCTTTTATACTTTTGTTAGTATATGAGGATTTTGTCGGGTGTGTTTACACCATACAATACTCTTTATGAGAAAAGTGTAAGCAGCGGACTTGTCGCCGTGTTTTCTAGCACCCGATGCCCTCTATAGGCTGTTAATAGAAAATTTAATTACGACAAGGTTTTAATTATGAAAAATACAGTAAAAAACATCCCCGTTATCTCTAATATTGCAAATGAAACCGCGCTTGCTAATCAACAAGAGCCTGCAAAAAAATACGAATTTACAGGAGAGACAATAGAGGTTGGTGATTATACTCTTTATCGCATTCGGGCTTTAAGGGATTTTGCTAATATAAAAGCTGGTGATTTAGGCGGCTTTATACATAAGGTTGCAAATTTAGCTCATAATGGTGATTGTTGGGTCGGTGGCAATGCCATGGTTTATGGTGATGCTCGTATTTACGATAATGCCCATGTTTCGGATAATGCAAAAATTACTGGATCTGCAAAAATTTATGAAAATGCAAGGGTCTATGGCAATGCTAGCGTGCATATTAGAGCTGAGGTTTATGGCAATGCGCAAGTATATGAGAACGCATTGGTTTATGGTGATATTTTTGGACATGCTAAAGTGTATGGAAATGCAAAAATTTATGACACTATTTATGGCAAGTTTCTTGATAAAACTAGAATTTATGGCAATGCTGAGGTTTATGATAAAGCACGTGTTTTAGGAACCTCTCAGGTTTATGATAATGCCCATGTTTATGAAAATGCTATAGTTTTTGATAATGCTAGGGTTTGCGATAATGCCCATGTTTGTGGCGCTGCTATGGTCAATAGAGAAGCCAAGGTTTATGGGAATGCTATAGTGACTGGTTATGCCCATGTTTATGATAGGAGCTGCGTTTATGACAATGCCAAGGTTTATGGCAAGGTTTATGGTGGCGCTTGGGTTTCCAATAATGCTTTAATTTCTGATAATGCTGAGGTTTATGATGATGCTCGCATTTATGACAATGCAAAAATTTATGGCAAGGTCCATGGTGATGCTCATGTCTATGGCAATGCCAAGGTAATTGGCTATACTGAGATTGGTGGTGATACCAAAATTGGTGGCAATTATAAAGAATCTGTTATCACTGGTGATATTGTTTTTACAACTGTGTAAATGACGCGCGGGCGCGGCGGGGGCACCCCCCTTTAAACATTTCATTCTAAAATTCAAATCTATTTATAAAGGAATTGTGCTATGCAAAAAAAGTTTGCACTCACAAATGAGACACGTGTATTTAATAATCAAACTCTTTATCGCATCCAAGCATTAAGGGATTTTGACGATGTTAAGGCTGGTGCCTTGGGTGGTTTTATTGAAAATGAAAGTAACCTCTCTCATGATGGCAATTGCTGGGTTTACGATAATGCTCTTGTTTTAAATCCTGCCCATATTTATGAAAATGCCAAGGTTTTTAATAATGCTATTATAATGGGTAATATTTATGGCAATGCCCATGTCTGTAATCGCGCCCGCGTTTATGCAAATGCTCATGTTTATGACAATGCGCATCTTTCTTATAATGCTTGGGTTTATCATCAGGCGCNTCTGTAATCGCGCCCGCGTTTATGCAAATGCTCATGTTTATGACAATGCGCATCTTTCTTATAATGCTTGGGTTTATCATCAGGCGCGGGTTTATGGCAATGCAAAATTATCAGGAAATGCTCGTATTCATAGCAAGGCGGTAGTTTATGATCATGCTGTTATCAGTGGCGCTGCTAAAATTTATGGCAAGGTTTATGGGAATGCTAGCGTGGGCTGTCATACTGATGTTTATGGCTCTGTTTATGGTAATGCGAAAATCTCTGGTTATTTCGTGATTAGAGGTAATGTATATGGCAATGCAAGATTAAAAAGAGATAGTGATTTATATTGGGTTCCCATAAATTGTGAGGTTTATGAAAACGATACCGTTGTAAAGATTATTGAAAATAACGCTGCGTAAATAATGCGCGGGCGCGGCGGGGGCGCCTGCTTTCCAACCCAATTTTTCCATTTCAAATTTTATCAAACGTTTATCACATTAAATTGTGAGGGTATCTCTATGTGCAAAAAATACGAATTAACCAGTGAAATCAAAAAAATCAAACATGCTCTTACTCGAAATATTATAAACCTTTATCGCATTAAAGCTTTAAAAGATTTCGATGATATAAAGGCAGGGTCTTTAGGGGGCTTTATTGAAAAGGAAGTTAACCTATCCCATGATGGCAATTGCTGGGTCTATGATGAGGCTTGTGTCTACGGTCATGCAAGGGTGTATGAAAATGCAAAAATACGCCATTTTTCTCAAGTCTGTGGTCAAGTTTATGGCAATGCTGAAGTCTATGGAAAGGCTTTTATCTCTCAATATGCTAAAGTTTATGACCATGCTTTTGTCTATGGCAATGCTCATGTTTATGGCAATATTTATGGTAATGCTCATGTGAATGGTAGTGCCCGCATTCTTGCTGATGCTCATATTTATGACCATGCGCATGTTTCTTATGATGCTACGGTTTTTAGTTATGCACGCGTTTATGGTCATGCCAAGGTTTCTGGCTTGGCTTGTATTTATAGCCATGCAAAAATTTATAATTATGCTGTTATTAATGGTCGTGCAAAGATTTATGGCAAGGTTTATGGGAATGCTTGTGTGAGTGGCTCTTGTGAGATTTATGGCTCTGTTTATGGAAATGCTAAAATCTCATATTGTGCAACGATCTGGGGGCGTGCTTATGGCAATGCAAAAATCAATAAAAAAAGCAAAGTAAGGTTGGTTCCAAAAAATTGTGAGGTTTATGAAAGGGATAATGTTGTCAATATAACTGATAAAACAGAATAAAAAGAGACATGGGGGACGTGCCTTCTTTATGGTTATAAACGCATATAAAATGCATTGCTATAAACATATCATAAAAGAGAGAGTAAAATAAAAAAAGCCGTGCCAAATGATATGACGCGGCTTTCAAATAACGATTATAATGATAAAAAATAATCATCCACAATGGAGTAATGAATGCATATATACAAAACGTATCATATTGCAAGTGCTCTATGAGAGATATGAAAACTTATCAAAAGAAACGTAAATGTGCGTATGATCTTTAATCACTCATTTGAATGAGAGAGCCTATAAAACGCTTGTTATGGCTATCAAACGTATCAAACAAATCAAAACGCTCGGTAGCTTTATCAATCCAATCAAAAGCAAATGCATATTCAATAAATATCTGCAAAAAACGTTCTTTTTACATTTACGAGCGTTAGGTTTCAAAAGCAGCTTTTCATAAGATAAATAAACAAACGCTTTTATAAAGTGTAAGGTTTTTAAGATTTTGCTCTGCTGTGAAATCTAGATCTTCATTTTTCATAAATGAAACGTTCTTAAGAGCAAATGATAACTAAGTTATAACTGTAATAAAAAAAAGTTTTAACGTTTCTTATAAAGATCTCATTTTATGTTTCAAACGTTTAAACGTGCATTTAAAGAGGTTCTCATAAGCGTATTTGTACTTTTCATTAAAACCTAATTTCTTTAAATATTAGCCGGTCCATTTTGGGGATGTTATCTTAGAATAGAGCATTCTTAAATATTACAGCTTTTGACTCAAAATTGAGTAAAAACCCATACCTTATGATGTTACAATGGTTTTGAAGTTTGTTTGCTTATCTTGTCTAAATAGCTGCCCCCAAATTTGGAAAGAGCTCTTTTGGTTTCGTATTTTTAAACTATAACTTTTAAAACGTTTTTAGTACCAAATCTAAAGTAGATAGTAATTCTACTGCCATGGCATTATTTGCCTCCATTTTTTTGTGGAATCGAATAGTTCCATTCTTAAAGACTAGCCTGCAATCTATTCATTAAAAGGCTTTTCATTTCATAAGATATAGCGTTTTGAATTTCATGACCTTTATTTCCTACCTCGGTAAAAAAATACCGTGGTTATAAAATCGATCTTGTCTTTAAATCCTTTTATGCAATCTTTAAAATGTTCGGTGTTATGATGATGCTGTTATGACAGCTCTCTATTTTGCGCTCGCCAATTTTGGCGAATGTTAATTTGCTCTTTTATGTGATTAACAATCCAATCTTTAAAACAAGATGTGATCTTTAAACGTATGTTATCGATATTTTCAAACGACTAAATTTAAAACAATGTGATTTGTGCTGTGATAAAAACGTATCATAAAATTTATGAACTGTTATGAATGATATCGGCTTTTCATTTCATTTGAATGCACACATGCGTTATAATATTTACATCATGATTTGCTTTTTATGGTCTATTCATACATGGCAATCTTATATAAAAAATGGTCAAATGAATCATGCATAAAAAGATGGATTCTTGAGTGGATTCATATAAAATAATTGCACACAAACTATTGACTTTATTGTGTTTTTTGATATGATACCGAATTCTACTTGGATGCAGAATGTCTTTAAGCGTGGGGGTGCAGATGCGTATAACATGTATGACACAGGGATGGGTGGTAATGTTTATGGGGGACCTCGTGTTGCACCTTTAAGTGCTCCAACTTATCAAGCAATTGGAGGTCTTGGAGCTATTCCTCATCAGTATCAGAATTATATGAATCATTTGATGAATACTCCAACATCGTCTGCGAGAAACCTTAACTGGATTGCATCTGGTGGTTTGATGGGACCGAATTCTCAATTTGATGAGGAACTTAAAGAGGGCTTAAGTGAAATAAGAAATAGTATTAATCGACAGTTTTTAGGGAGTGGTCTTTATGGCTCTAGTGCGCATAACAATGAGTTACAGAGGGGGCTTAATGATGAATTAGCTCGTATCAAGTATCGCCAGCGTGATAGAGATTTACAGCATATGATGCAAGCCAATTCGATGATTGATCAACTGAATGAGAACCGCTTAGGCATGATAGGCAACTTATTCCCCTCTTATAATAACGCATATTCGAATATGTTGCAGGGGTCATCTGTTCTTAATGACTACAATCAACGCCTTGTTGATGCCAATAGAGAACGTTGGCTGGAACAAGACAATAGCGGCTGGAATAGGTTGAATATGCTTATGAACGCCGGTCATGGCTTTGCAAGGAATTACGGCACGACGACGAATAATAATACAACCTCTATGATAGAGGGCAATAATCCGTGGAAAAATTTTGCGACAGTAGCAGGTCTTGCGACAAGTTTTATGGGTATTCCTGATATTTCTAAGCCTTTTGGCGCATTTTTAGGCAAAAAATTTGGTGTATAGGAAAGAAAGAAATGGAAAAAAGTTCTTGGTTCGATAACATTTCGCGTTTTTTTATTCCTCCTGATCAAGGTGAACATCCTTTAGTTAGAATGTCTAGAATAGGAGCAGATGGTTTAATACAACATAGTGCACATCTCCCACCTACAGTACAACGTGCTAGAAGAACATGGTCTACAGTTCAAGAAGAAAGAGAACGCCAAAAGCGTGAAGAGATCTATGGTCGAAAGCTATTAGGAATGGTTATTCCGAAGATTGGTGAGAGACCTATTGATAAAATGAATATGTTGCAGAAAGTAATACAGCAGCATCAAGGTCCTGCTACTCCTAGTGCAATTTCTATTGATAAACCGTTTGAGAGTGGTTCTCTTGCGCCTTCTCAAATAGGAACTATTGTTCCGGATGGAGTATATCATGAGAAGAAGGAACCTTATGTGGTTCCTGAAGCAGAAATACCATTTGGTGTTGGTAATCATCCACCACTCCCTAATGCACAGGAGATTAAACAACTTACGCCTATAGTAGAGGCAGCTTCAACACCACAGTCACAAACTTCTCCAGTAGATACTCGAACTGGTTTTGAAAAGTTTGTCCAGTCTGATTTTTATAAAAAGCTTCAAGATCTTTTTGCAGGTATGTCGGCAGCACCGTCAGGCGGTTCTGGGTGGGATGCGCTTGCAAGTGGTGTGAAGCATCTTAATGAAGGAGATAAGGAAAGAGGGCAGGTTAATCAGACCGTCGAATACCTAAAATCTAAAGGGTACAGTGAAGAAGAGGCGCGGTTCATGGCTGGGAATAAAGATGCATTGAATGCTTTTCTATTACAAAAAGTGAACGGCGGTTATGATGCTAGATCTAAAGAAGAAATGGACCGCCTACGAGAAACAATAGATCTTAAAAATAGTGAAGCTATCAGTAGTAATACACTCCATGACATTGAACGTTTTATGAATTATATAGAAGAGAATGGTGATTGGGCTACGGGAAATCTTGCTGATTGGCAAGCTTCTTTTAAGGTTCCTCAACACCGTGATATGCGTTCACTGCTTGATTCCATTAAAAACCGTATAGGTATTGACCGTTTAGAAACGATGAGACGGTATTCACGCAATGGTGCTTCTGGTTTTGGTAACCTTACAGAAAGAGAGCTTGATATCTTAAAGAGCTATTTAGGAGAGATAAAGTACGACTTGGGTCATGAAGAGCTCTTGTTTAGGTTGAAAAAAATCCATCAGATTTTGGCTAAGATGAAATTAGACGTATTGAAATTGCTAGAAGACAGCAGCATTGAATTAACGCAAGAGAGTGTTGATAAGGTTACCTCACAGTCGCATTCTAAAGCTCCACAGCAAGGACATAGTGCAAATGCGCCTGTAGTAAAAAGTGCAGAAGAAATTGAAGCCTTACCGAAAGGAGCAGATTTTATTGTTATTGATGCCGATGGTAAAAGAATGACTATAAGAAAATAGGTTGTGTTTCATGTCTGAACTTAAGAATTATGATAAGTCACTTCTTCCTGAATGGGCTAGAAAGTATAAGGTTATTGGTATTGCTGAAGATGTTCAAAAGGAAACAAATTATCCTGAACTTAAGGATTATGATAAATCACGTCTCCCTGAGTGGGCTAGGAAATATAAAGTAATTGGTCCAGTTCAAGATATTCCAAATACTCAAGAAACATTCAAAGATTTTGCATTTGATGATAAAGATCTTACGTGGTGGGATGCTGTTAGAAGCCATGGTACATCTGGTCTTACAGCAGGGTACAGTGATGAGATACAAGCGGCGAATGAAGCAGGTTTTACGGATTATTGGCGTGGTGATAAGAAAGCAGTAGAGGTTTATAACAGAAGAGTAGCCAAGGAACGCGCTTACCAAAAAGCCTTGGAAGAGAAATATCCATGGTTGTCTTCTGGTGCTTATATTGCTGGTTCGATTTTACCAACATTAGCATCTTTGGGTATTCCCGCATTAAATTTTTTGCGAGCAGGCTCGACTTTAGGAAGTTTAGGTAGGGGAGCTCTTGTTGGGGCAGGTTCTGGAGCTTTACATGGTTCTGGTGCAGGAAAAGGTTACAATGATACGGTGAATTCGGCATTAGCCGGTGGTGTTGGTGGGGCAGTTTTGACGCCGGTTGCTGCTTTAGGAGGTATGGGTATTTCTAAGGCAGTTCGTAGTTTAGGAAATGCTTTAAAGTCACCTCCTGTCGTGAGGAATTATTTTAATCCTGCTCGTAAAGAGGTTTCAAATAAAGCTTTGCGAGAAGTTGCCAAGCAACTTTACGATAATAAAACCCAAAAGATCACGGAACGTCTTAGCTCAGAACCTCAGGAAGTATTTTTGACAGATATTAATGAAAAACTACGACAGACTTTGTGGAATGCGTCTAAAACAAATGAAGATGTTTATAATCTCTTGAAACAAGCGCATGAGAAAAGATTGGGAGGTTCTGTTCAACGTCTTGATGATATGATGGAGCAGACGATTGTTCCATACCAGCATAGAGATATTTTAAGCAGGACACTTAAACGGCAAGGAAAAGAGGCCCATGATCATCTCTATGAACAAGCAAGGCAAACGCCGATAGGACGAGAGTATTATCCGGCTCTTAATAAACTTTTTGAAAATAAAGGGTTTCAAAAAGCTCTTAAAGAAGCTGTCAATACTTTAGAGGAACACCCTCTCAGTATAAATCCTAGAAGGTTTTATGATAGAAGATTTAGCAGTATAACCTATAAACCTACGATAGAGTTATTAGATCAAACTAAGCAGTCTCTTGATGATTTAATCGAAAAAAGTAAGAAACATGGTGATAACCAAAAGATTTTAGGATACGAAGTCCTCAAACAAAATTTGGTAAAAATAATGGACGAAATCTCTCCTACGTACAAAGCAGCACGCGGTAGTGCGGCAAAATTCAAAAACTTTGCAGATAGCTTTGAGGAAGGTAGACAAGCTCTTGGAACAAAGCTTGAAAAGAGTTTTGAAAGGGATGCAGTTCAGGAAAATCTTTCTAAAGGGAATTGGACAAAACAAAATAATACCTATCAGATGGGCATGAGAGATGCATTAGATGATTTACTCAGAAAAAATGATGACCCTATTAATGAATTTTCTAAACTTTTAAAACAAAATCTTGCATCTGAGAATCTTAAAAGGATGATAGGACCGGAACGGTTTTCTACTTTTAAAAAGGCAGTAGATCAGGAGCAATTCTATTCTGATGCAGCAAAAGAGGGTTTTAGCAAATTTGAAGGCACTCCTGAGTTTTCTCTTTTTGATGGAGTTCGTGTACCACATAGTATTCCTGATATACCAGCTCAAGGCTTAAAATTAGCACGAAACATATTTTTTCATCCAAATGCCCCAGAGGCGCTACGAGCAAGACAAGAGCTAGAGCGCGGTATAGCGAAGTTAGCAACTTTTGGCGTTAAAGGAATGGAGCGCAATGAAATTGCCAAATTGATTCAAAGTGCTTTGAAGTGGCATAAAGCCGGTGTGATAACGGATGAAGGCTTGAAGATTGTTTCTAGAGCTGTAGCAAAAGGGTTAGGTCCTAGTGCTTCAATAGAGTATGCGAAATGACCCGTTATAGTCCTTCAGTAGATCAAGCGATACGGCAAACGGCAGCGCGATATGGTTTGCCAGAGAGCTATTTGTACCGTGTTGCGCAAGTGGAAAGTGGAGGCAATCCCAATGCAAGGAATCCCCGCTCTTCTGCTGGTGGGTTGTATCAATTTATAGACAGCACCGCCAAACAATATGGTTTGCAAGACCGTTTTGACCCCATGCAAGCGGCAGATGCCATGGGGCGGTTGACACTTGATAATCGCAATCATTTAAGCCGTCTGTTGGGAAGAGCGCCTAGTGAAGCGGAGTTGTATTTAGCCCATCAACAAGGTGCAGGAGGAGCCGCGCGGCTTTTGCAAAATCCCCATGCCAATGCGGCGCAAATTGTTGGCAGCAATGCGGTTGGCTTGAATGGTGGAAATAACGCTATGCGTGCAAGTGATTTTGTCAACCGTGTATTACAGATGTATGGTGGGCAGCCTCATAGAGCAAGTCCTACAGCGCATGGTGGCATTAGAAATAGAGACAACTTGTTAGAGGTTTTAAGGGCATTATTAGCATCACAAGAAGAGGCTTCGGAAGAAGAAGAGAGTGATGAAGATGATAATCCTTTGATGACGCAATTCATGCGGGCGTTTTACGGACCATTTTACCGGAATTAGGATTTATGAGAGATGTCAACGATCTATGATTGGTCGCTTAGAGCGGCGGATAATACGCGTTCTGATAATTTGATTGATTGGTCCGAAGGACAGTATCCTAGCAGTGTGAATACGAGCGCCCGTGTGATGATGCAGCGCGTAAAGGAATACTTGTCAGACACGGGTGGAGAGCTTGAAGGCATTGTGACAAATGATCATGTCCAACAAACGAGTGTGATAAGACTTGCAAGCACTTCACAGTTTTTAGAGTATAAGAATGGTATCGTTTTGCGCTTTATGGCGACGGGCATGAATGTTGGAGCGACCACGATTGTCTTAAATGCTTTAGATGGCAAGCCGGTTTATAAAGCAACAGAATTAGGCATCAGTGCATTATCGGGAGGGGAAATCCAACAGGGGTGCATTTATACATTGTTTTATAATGGAGATCATTGGCATCTTGTTAATCCTACCTCTATCCCTTTAGAAGAAGAAAGCAGTCTTTATCCCACGGGTTTTATAGGAACGTTTGGAATGCGTGGGATTCCAAAGGATTGGTTAATTTGCGATGGGAAGGCTTATTTACGTCGTGATTATCGTGATTTATTTGAGACGATAGGAACGGTTTGGGGAGAGGGGGATGGCGTTACGACGTTTAATGTTCCCGATTTTCGAGGAATGTTTTTACGGGGGCTTGATGGAGGGCGCAATATTGATGAAGGGCGTTCTTTTGCAAGTGTGCAAACAGATTTAATCGAGTCTCACCAACATCAAGGACAGAGCCTTTCGATGTCTCATTTTACCAGCAACGAAAATTTTTGGGATGGGAATACGACAGATGTGTTGGGTTATCGTCTAGGCTTGTTTGGGGGGAGTTCTCTCGCGAATTTTATGGGTATAGAGCGTGAGAATTTAAGGAGTCACGTTGCAAGTCCTTATACTCTTGATGAGAACCAAGAGGTTGTTTTGGAGAGCACTGGTGAAGGCGAGACGCGTCCAGTTAATGTGAGTGTTCTGTTTGCGATTAAGACATGAGGTGTAAGATGTCGACGATCTATGATTGGTCTTTAAATGCCTCCTTGAATGCCTATTGTGATGATTTAATAGATTGGTCAAAAGGACAACGTCCTAGTAGTCTGAATAATAGTGCTCGTGTGATGATGCAGCGTGTGCGTGAATATTTATCCGATACGAGTGGTGTGATTGAAAGCACTTTTACGGTTGATGCTGAACAGCAGACGACGTTGATAAGACTTCAAAGCCAATCGCAATTTTTAGAGTATAAGAATGGGATATCAATTTGTTTTAAAGCGAAGGGTAAGAATGTTGGGGAAACCGCAATTGCCTTGAATGATTTAGCCGCTAAACCTGTTTATAAGGCGACGGAATTAGGCATTCGTGCATTATCTGGAGGCGAGCTTCAAAGGGGGTGCATTTATAGCTTGGTTTATAGGGATCATGCTTGGCAAGTTTTAAATCCTACGCCTCTCTCTTTATCACAAGAACCGGTTATTCCCATTTATCCGACAGGGACGATAGGAATTTTTGGAATGCAAGTTTTGCCAGAGGGCTGGTTACCCTGTGATGGGAAGGCTTATTTGCGCAGTGATTATCCTGCTCTTTATGAAGCGATAGGGATCAGATGGGGAGGCGCTGATAGTTGGACGAAGTTTAACGTTCCAGATTTGCGTGGTGTTTTTTTACGAGGTGTTGATGATGACCGCGAGATAGACCGCTTTCGTTATCTTGGCACTTTACAAAATGACGCTATGAGAAAGCATGATCATAGTGGTCAATCCTTTACGATTTTGAATGATGAAAATCAGGAAGAGAGTTGGTATGGTGATTTGACGATCATCTGGGGATATGTGTTGAATGAACAGCAAAGGTTGAAACTTGCTGAACGTTTGGGCGTGAGAGCAGAGGATATACGTGTGCACCATAAGCTCGCCTTTCCCCATTCCCACCTTCATATGCGTGATGTTGCATTGGCAAGTTCAGGTATAAGTGAGACGCGCCCGATTAATATAAGTGTTGTATTTGGAATCAAGACGTGAGGTTCAGATGTCCACGATTTATGATTGGTCTTTAACGGCATCTGAGAATGGTGGTGCTGATGCTTTAATTAATTGGTCAGAGGGACAGCACCCTAACACGGTTAATAATAGCGCTCGTTTTATGATGCAACGGGTAAGTGAGTATTTATCGGATACGGGGGGTGTGCTTGAAGGGATTGTGACGGTTGATAATAACCAAAAGACGAGCGTGATAAGGCTTCTAAGCCAATCGGCATTTTTAGAGTATAAGAATGGCATATCGGTTTGTTTTAAAGCGAAGGGCAAGAATGTTGGGGCGACAACAATTGCTTTAAATAATTTAGCCGGTAAGCCCGTTTATAAGGCGACAGAAACCGGTTTATTAGCCTTATCGGGAGGAGAGATACAAGATGGCTGTCTTTATACGCTTGTGTATGATGAAGATATAACCGGTTGGCAAGTTCTCAACCCGACAAGGGGCAAAGTTTCTTCCTTAAAACGCTTACCCACTGGTCTGATAGGACCGTTTGCAATGGAGCGCTTGCCGGATGGTTGGTTGCCATGTGATGGGAAGGCTTATCCGCGGCTTGTCTATTGGGATTTATTTTGTGCGATAGGGACGACGTGGGGAGAGGGGGATGGCGTTACGACGTTTAATGTTCCCGATTTTCGGGGGCTATTTTTACGGGGACTTGATAATGAACGCAATTTAGACCCTTGGCGTTCTTTTGCAAGTCTTCAAGGCTATTCTTTGAAAGGGCATGAACATTTTATAGGTCCCGCCTCTTCTGATGGTCGTTCTTCACGAAAAAAACGGGATATTTCTTCTTCTGAAGCGCCCGTGACAAGGCGAAAGAGAGCTATAGACGAAGAGTGTGTAGGTTTGAGTGGGGATGCCTTGGAAAGGTGTAATCAAGAATTTGACCAAATAGCAGGAAGTCCACAGGTAGAGACTCCCTTTTGGTTTACAGAAAAAGATAAGCCGCCGCGTTTACCTTGGTTTATCAGGAGCCCCTTTGAAAGCTTTTTAAGTTTTTCGATGCCGATTAAAGAGGGCATCTATGACAGAGAGCATCATGAACATCACCTTATGGCAGAGAGGGTTGGTGGGGTTGAAACGCGCCCCGTTAATGTGAGTGTAGTTTATGGGATCAAGACATGAGGAGTTGAAATGTCATTAAAACCGTTTGCGATATCAGAGATTAGCGACCCGTCTCAAGTACGGGTTGTTTTGTATTCGGGGGAAGTATTTGTACATGCGCCGCTTAATGGCGTTTTTGATTTACTGAAAGCAGCTTTGAAAACGGAGCTTAATGGTTCTGTAAAAGATTTAGAGAAGCGCTTAGAAACCTTAAGAGAAGAGTTTGAAGATTTGAAAGAGTGTTCATTGGATGAAGCCCTCTGAATGAAGGAATAAAGCAGATGAAGATACCCGATCATGAACATGAATATTTGATACCTGTCGCGACGAGAGAAGAAATGATAGCAGGAACTTCTCAAGACAGTGTTGTTGTTCCGAAGCTTTTAGGGACGGCATCTTTGTATTCGTATGAAACCTTTGCGCCGTTAGAGCAGGTTGTTAATGCAAGGCAAGAAGCAGAAAAAGCCATGGCGCGTGCGAATGGGGCGCAACAAACAGCAGATCAAGCGAAAACTATAGCAGACACAGCAGCGAGTTCAGTTACTGTAGCTTCTGAAGCCAAGACGACAGCAGAGACAGCTTTAGAGCAGGCAAATACGGCATTAACAGTATCCAATGCCGCCAAGACAACAGCAGAGGTATCGAAAACCTCTTCAGAAGATGCCAAGATGAAGTCAGAAGCGGCTGAGAGGTTAGCGCAAGAAGCCAAGCGTATTGCGGATGATACTAAAGGTGCAGCCGATAGAGTGGCGACAACGGTCACGGAAAGCTCTCAAAGAGTGACACAAGTTCAAAGCACAGTAGAGACAGCTTTGACAGAGGCAAGAGAAGCCAAGGCAACGGCAGGAGATGCAAAAACACTTTCCGAACAAACCAAGAGCGCTTTTGATGCTGCCAAGCAGGTGATGGGCGAGGTGAAGAATGTTGCAGAAACAGCAGCAACGAACAGTGGGCAAGCTCTCACGACAGCTTCTGAAGCCAAGATGACAGCTGATAGAGCCTCTTCGGTAGCCGGTGATGCAAAAGAAACGGCGTCTAAAGCCCTGTCGGTAGCTCATGGTCTTAAGCAATCGGTTGATCATGTCAAGAATACAGCTGAGGGAGCCAAAAGGACAGCAGAAGGAGTAGAGCAGAGGGCTTTAACAATAGAAGACGTTGCTACACAAGCCAAGACTAAAGCTGGTGAAGCCAAACAATTGGTTGAAGAAGTTAAGACGACAGCGCATTTAGCAGAAACGTTAGCGAATAATGCAAAGCAGTTAGCGGATAGTGCAAAAGACACAGCGGTGGAAGCGAAGAATAAAGCAGAGGATGCTCATGTCCTATCGCAAGAAGCTAAGAGCACAGCAGAGACGGCAGAAGAGAAAGCCGCAAGAGCCGAAAAGAAGGCAGATGATGCGACAGTTACAGCTTCTGAAGCCAAGACTATGGTGCAAGAAGCAAAACAGGCGTTAGAGACATCAACAGCGCAACAAGATGCTTCAGAAGCACTGTCTCAAGCCGCTGAAGCGAAGAAAGTAGCAGATCAGGCAGCAACGTTAGCCAATGAAAGTAAAACGACAGCTGTTGAGGCAAAAGGTTTAGTGGAGGAAGTAAAACAATCGGTAGCGACAGCGACAGCAACAGCAGAAAGCGTAGCTAAGGAAGCTAAAGTAGCATCAGAAAGCGCTGTTAGGGTGGCGAATACAGCGAGGACCACAGCAGAAGAAGCCAAGAGTGCAGCGGATAGTGCAACAGCAACGGCTCATCAAGCTCAACAGAATGCAGAGGAGGCTACAAAATTAGCTTCTGAAGCGAAAGCGGTAGCAGAGTCTGCGGTGCGTTCAGGAGAGACGGCAGGGCAGGTTGATGCAGAAGCGTTGAAGGGTATAGCTACAGCAGCAAAGAGTAAAGCGGAAGCAGCAGAGAAGGTAGCAGAAGAAACGAAAGGTGCTTTGGATGGTCTAAAACAATTAGCCAATAGTGCGAAGTCGACAGCGGACGAGGCAAAGAAGGTAGCTGATGGTGCACAAAAGAAGGCATCACAGGTAGAGACAGTAGCGGGTGAAGCTGAAAAGATAGCGAAAGAAGCCAAACAGACAGCTGGTTATGCTAACCATGAGGCGGCACAAGCGCGCAGTGAGGTAGAAAAGGCAAAAAGTACAGCTCATGAAGGATGGAGTAATGCCAATAAAGCTCAGGAAGTAGCAGGTGACGCTAAAACTATAGCAAGTTTAGCGCGTACGTACGCAGATGAAGCCAAGAAGATAGCGGAAAATTCAGGCAACACAGCTCATCAAGGGTGGAGTACAGCTAACAACGCGAAGGAAGTAGCAGGTGACGCTAAGACTATAGCAAGTTTAGCACGGACATATGCAGACGAAGCCAAGAAAAAAGCGGAAGTAGCAGATTCACAATCCTATCAAGCTAAGGGCGAAGCCGAAAAAGCCAAGGAAATAGCTAATAGTGCAAAATATACAGCAGAACAAGCACAGAAAGCGGCAGAAGCGGCGGGTAAAAAGGCAGCGTCTTTAGCATCATCTTTAGAAGACAAGCTAGAAGAGACAGAAAAAACAGCGAAGGAAGCCAAACAGAAAGCTGTTTATGCCGAAAATGATGCGAGGCAAGCTCGTAGTGAGGCAGAATCTGCGAAAAATATAGCTTATAATGCTAGTAGTACAGCTAACAACGCGAAGGAAGTGGCAGATAATGCTAAGACTATAGCAAGATTAGCAGAAATGGCAGGCGAAGAAGCCAAGAAAATAGCGGAGAAAGCCGATGACCGAGCGTATGAAGCCAAGAATGAAGTAGAAAAAGCCAAGGAAATAGCTAGTAATGCAAAATATATAGCAGGAGAGGCGCAGAGGGCAGCCGAAACAGCGGGTAAGAAAGCCGCGTCTTTAGAGGAAGAAGCGGAAGAGGCACAAAAAATAGCCAAGGAAGCCAAGGAGTCTGCTGGTTATGCAAGACATGACGCGGAGCAAGCGCGCAATCAGGCAGAAAATGCAGAGAAAATAGCCTCGTCAGCGAGGAGTAGGGTTATCGATATCAATCAAGTGGTTGAGAATTTTAAAGCCCCCGTAAGTTTAGCGCGGATGTACTCAGACGAAGCCAAGAAAAAAGCCGAGTCGGCAGATTCACAAGCCTATCAAGCCAAGAGCGAAGCCGAAAAAGCCAAGGAAGTAGCTGATAGAGCGAAAAGGACAGCAGAAGAAGCTAAAACAACAGCCGATACGACGAAGCAAGAGCTTGGAGGTATCAAAAGTTCCCTAGCAACGGCAACAACAGCCCATACAGTAGCCTCACAGGCAAAAGTGCTAGGGGAACAGATAAACAATTTACTGAAACAGTCCAATTTAACGGTTCTTTCAATTTCCACACCGTTTCTTGTTGCGAAAGGCAAAGCGGAATTAACCTTGAAAAAAGGAACGCGCATAACCTTGGCATTAGGCAATGATATTTTAGTTGCAAGTTATACGGCAGATACAAGAATAAGCGTTCCTCCTCTTTCGGTGGGCAAAGATTATTATGTTTATTTGGTTTCTGATGGAGGACAGTCTCATAAACTTGTTTTATCAGAAAACTCTACGTATCCAAGGAATTACACAGTGAGTAATTCACGAAAGATAGGAGGGTTTCATACGCTCTGTGCGGATGTTGGTACGATTTCCGGTCACCCATTGTCTGGTTATAGAGCAGGGGATATTTTACCCAATTCAGTTTGGTGTCTCAATCACCGCCCGCATAGTTCACCAGAAGGAATGGTTTATGACCCCTCTACAGATCTTTGGGTTGATATTTATCTTCAGTCAGGGACGGGTCACAATACCCGCTCGGCGTATAATGTTCCTATTACGACGAACCGTCTACAAACAGATCACATATCCGATATGCTGCGTGTTAGGAAGGCTTTGCTCAATAATACAGAATTTGCCTCCGCGATGTATGGAAGCAATGAAGGTGGTGGGATTCAAGGCAAAAAAGCACCTTCACCAAAACATTCTGGAGGTTATAAGAATACGGCAAATATACGGATGGTTTCGCATATCGGTTGTGAAGATGGTTGCGGTTATGTTTGGCAATTTGTGAAAGATGTTTGTTTCATGCAAACGGTAACTGGAACCTCACCAAATGTACAGTTTAAAAAAGATATGTATGCATTGTTGGCTGGTGGAGACTGGTCAGATACTACGAATATCAATCCACATCTGCGTGCAATCATTATACGGAATGCCATTTATGAATCGGCTGGCGCCCGTGGCTGTAGTTATCCACGGCATTTTATTTAGGAGGGGTAGATGATAGATTATCCAGAGCATTTAAATAGCAAAGAAGATTATATGAATATGCTTTCCTTTGATAAGGCTGAAACCGTAAGGAGGTTAGAGGTTCTTTTAGAGACGCGTTTTTATTGGGTTTTAGTCAAGGAGTTAAGTGAAGGAGAAGAGGGGATTGAAGATGATACGCATAAGGTTTGTCTAACAACAACCATACCGTTTGATTCAAATGGTGATTTTGTAGAAAAGCGTTGTCAGTATGAATTACAGGAAAGCGAATATGCGCCGCTCTTTCAACTTGGCTTTCGTGTTGAAGAAGTTGAGCAGCTGATCAAAGAGCATAGCCAATAGAGATCATAAGAAAACATTTTTATGCCGCCTCACTTTTGTGGGGCTTTTTTTATGGAGCGTCAGATGAGAAAGATATCGAAAGAAGGATTAGAGCTTATCAAACAATGGGAAGGTTTGCGTTTAGAGGCATATCGAGATACGGCATGTGTCTGGACGATTGGTTATGGCCACACCAGCAATGCGGGGAACCCCCTTGTCAAAAAAGGCATGTGTATTAGCCAAGAGCAAGCAGAAGAAATCCTTTGTGAAGACTTAAAGCAATTTGAGA
>NZ_JBHIOD010000003.1:0-3816 GCF_042195355.1 Bartonella sp. CL266QHHD | reverse complement strand
TGAAACAGCATCCCTAATGACAGGAGTTGCTGGAGCAGCCAAGGGAGGCATAAAGCTTGGCGCAAAGGCTCTGGCTAAATTTGCTGCTAAGACTGAGGTAACGGCTGCAAAAGCAGGCAAAGACATCGCTCAATCAACGGAAAAAATAAGCGATAAAGCTGTTGCAGTTCATGAGCAAACAGGAAACAAAGCTTCTCAGACAATTGAAGAAGTCAGAAATAAAATAAAAGATATTTATCCAGAAAAAGACATTGCTCAATCAACGGAAAAAATCAGAGATGAAATTGCTAAAACTCAATATTTCACACAAGGAGAACATTTATGGTCAGACAGAAAATCCACTGTTTTTGAGCTTGAAATACCTCACAAAGGAGAAATAATTACTCAAAAATATGAAGTTTATGAGAGTGAAAAGCTGTTTAATCCTTACCGAATTGTTACTTGGATAGAAAAAGGGAAAGAAGTAGAAGGTACAAATATTGAAAAGATGACAGCAGGAAGAGCGCCCATAGGATTTGATGATAAATCCATTGAATTCCATCACATATTGCAAACACATGATGGTCCTCTAGCAATGGTGACAAACGAGTTTCATAAAAAATATCATCGTATCCTTCATAATAGGCCTAAGGAAATGGGATCAGATATTGATAGAGATTTGTTTAAAAAGTTGAGAGAAGAACTTTGGATGTTATGTGCTGAATGTTATAAACCGAAAGATACAAAAATTAAAAAATAACAATTTATAGGAGAACAAATTATGAAAACTTACACCTTAGATGATGTTGCAGAGTTGGTTGAGAAATATAGTGATATTGTTGATTTTGGCACTGCAGAGGATGCGGTTAGTAATGAAAGGATTGAAGAAGCTGAGAAAATTCTTGGTGTAAAGTTTACAACTTCTTATAAAGACTTTTTAAAAAATTATAAAGGAGGAGAAATTGGAGGTTATGAAATATTTAGCATTTATAACGCAAGTTTTGATAAGTGTCCTGCTGGTGATATTGTTTTCTATCATTTGACGGATATAAAAAATGGTTTCGCAAAACCAAATCAGCTTGCCGTGAATAGAACTGATTTTGGTGAAACATTTTACTTTGATTATACTCAGTTTCAGGATGGTGAATGCCCACTTTACGTCGNAACTGATTTTGGTGAAACATTTTACTTTGATTATACTCAGTTTCAGGATGGTGAATGCCCACTTTACGTCGAGATTCCATCTGGAGCGTCACATTATTATGCAAGTAATTTTTATGAATTTCTCTGTAAAAGAATTAAAGAGCACGCAGGGGAAGATTTATGAAAACCTATACCTTAGATGATGTTGCAGTATTAATTGATAAAGTGAATAAATATGATGATGAGATTATTAATTTTGGTAGTGAAGATGATGAAGAGAATGAAACGGATGATCTACAGATTGAAAAGGCGGAGAAAACTCTCGGCGTACAATTCACATCCTCTTACAAAGTTTTTTTAAAAAAATATGGAGGAGGAGAAATTGGTGGTGAAGAAATTTATAGCCTTTATGGAGATTGTGGGGAAGGTATTCCTGCTGGTGATATTGTTTACCAAAACTTACTCGATAGAAAACATGGTTTTGCGACACCAGAACAGCTCGTTGTGAGTTATGATCTTGATGAAACCTTTTACTTTGATTATACGCAGTTTCGGGATGGTGAATGCCCACTCTATGTCATGTTTGCGGATGAGGAGTCCGAATATTACGCAAGTAATTTTTATGAATTCCTTTGCAAAAGAATTAAAGTACACGCGGGAGTTGAGATACCTGATGGTGACCAACCGATTGAAAAGATTGAGCACACTCCCACTCCGCAACCTATCCCTTTCTACAAGAGCTTTTGGAAAAAACTATGGAAGAGGTGAAATTGATAGTGGAAATATGGAGCGTTTATAACGCACGTTTTGAGGATCATCCATGAAAACCTATACCTTAGCTGATGTTGCAGTATTAATTGATAAAGTGAATAAATATGATGATGAGATTATCAATTTGGGTACTGCAGAAAATGCAGTTGATGATCTACTGATTGAAAAGGCGGAGAAAGCTCTCGGTTTACAATTCACATCTTCTTATAAGAGTTTTTTAAAAAATTATAAAGGAGGAGAAATTGGAGGTTATGAAATCTGTAGCGTTTATAGGGATTGTGGAATAGGTATTGCTGCTGGTGATATTGTTTTCCGCAACTTAAATAATAGAAAAAGGGGTTTTGCGACACCAGAACAGCTTATCGTAAGTAGAACAGATTTTGGTGAGACTTTTTACTTTGATTATACGCAGTTTCGGGATGGTGAATGCCCACTCTATGTCATGCTTCCATCTGAAGATTGCGAATATTACGCAAGTAATTTTTATGAATTCCTTTGCAAAAGAATTAAAGAAAGCGTGGGAGCTGAGATACCTGATGGTGATCAACCGATTGAAAAGATTGAGCACACTCCCACTCCGCAACCTATCCCTTTTTACAAGAGTTTTTGGAAAAAACTATGGAAGAGGTGAAATTGATAGTGAGGAAATATGGAGCGTTTATAACGCACGTTTTGAGGATCATCTATGAAAACCTATACCTTAGATGATGTTGCACAATTAGTTGATAAATATAGCGATAGTATCGATTTTGGCTCTACAGATGAAGCAGTTGATGATGCACTGATTGAAAAAGCAGAGAAAACTCTTGGTTTGCAGTTTACGTCTTCCTATAAAAGTTTTTTAAAAAACTATGGAAGAGGGGAAATTTGTGGTGAGGAAATATGTAGCGTTTATGATACAAACTTTGAGATTATTCGTAGTGATGATATTGTTTATAAAAACTTAAATTATAGAAAAAATGGTTTTGCAACGCCACAGCAACTTATTGTTAGTAGAACCGATTTTGGAGAGACATTTTTCTTCGATTATTCTCAATTTCAGAATGGAGAGTGTGCACTCTATTTTGATTTTCCACCCAAGGATCCACAATATTATGCAAGTAACTTCTATGAATTCCTCTGTAAAAGGATTACAGATAATTTGAAGTAAATTTCTTTGTATGGTGGTTTTACTTCCAAATTGCAATGTTAAACCACCATTATTTTTTTCTTTTCAAGAATGCAAGCATCGTTAATATTTTTTAGGGGGGATAATCTATGAAAACTTACAATTTATCGGATGTTGCACAATTAGTTGATAAGTATAGCGATCGTATCAATTTTGGTACTGCTGATGATGGAGTTGATGATGTACTAATTGAAAAAGCAGAGAAAACTCTCGGTTTGCAGTTTACAACTTCCTACAAGAGTTTTTTAAAAAATTACGGAGGAGGAGAAATTGGTTATGAAGAAATAATGAGCGTTTATCTTATAGACTTTGAGATTGCACGTAGTGATGATATTGTTTACAATCACTTAACAGATATAAAAAATGGTTTAGCAAAACCACAACAGCTTGTCGTTTGTACAAATGATTTGGATGAGTCATTTTATTTTGATTATTCTCAGTTTCGGGATGGTGAATGCCCACTCTATGTTGAAATTGCATCTGGAGATTCAGAGCATTACGCAAGTAACTTCTATGAATTCCTCTGTAAAAGAATTATAGCTAATTTGGAATGACGCTTTTTGTCGGGCGGTTTCCTTTTGAAATACACTGTTAAAGCCGTCATTCTTTTTTGTTTTCAAAAAATGCAAGAATTGTTAATCTCTTTTAGGGGGGAAGGACTTATGAAAACCTATACCTTAGCTGATGTTGCACAATTAATTAATAAGTATCCGGATGTTATCGACTTTGGCACTGCAGAGGATGCACCTGATGAT
>NZ_JBHIOD010000002.1:345-2197 GCF_042195355.1 Bartonella sp. CL266QHHD | reverse complement strand
AAAGGATTTTAGTATGACAGAAAATGATATTCTTTTGACAGACCGTGAAAGTGCAAAATTGCTTCATATGAGTGTCTCAACTTTCCGCCGTCATGTGACCAATGGCTCTCTCCCCAAACCCCTAAAATTTGGTTTTTTATCGCGTTGGTTACAATCGGATCTTATCAATGTCATCGAACAAGCAAAACAGCAACGTCAAAGTGACGCGGCATAAAAAAAACCTTGTCACGTAAGGACGGACAAGGCTTTCTCAAACTCATTACCCTAGAGTTAGCATAATCCGTCCTATGGTGCAATATTCATAGGATAAAAACATGTTTTCTTAATATAAATGCTCGGGGCATCACAAATGCCTTGCATGGGGTTTGGCATGGATATTATGGGATAGCCCGTTGTCCTGCTCATGATGATAGGCTGCCTAGCTTATCCCTTACCAATGTACATGATGGGCGCCTTTTACTCACTTGTTATGCTGGCTGCTCTTTTAGAGAGATCATACAAGCGCTCATCAGAATTGGCTTGCTTGGAAAACAAGCCTTTAATCAGACGCTTTCTTTATCAAAACAGATTTCTGCTGATCTCAAACGAGCAAAACANCAGAATTGGCTTGCTTGGAAAACAAGCCTTTAATCAGACGCTTTCTTTATCAAAACAGATTTCTGCTGATCTCAAACGAGCAAAACAGAAAGCAGAGAGAGCAAAAGCAATTTGGCAACAATGCCAACCAATCAAAAATACTTTAGCAGAAACCTATTTACGTATGCGGGGTATTACATGTGATTTGCCTGCTGATTTACGCTTTCACGACAACTGTCCGCACCCATTAGGGATTACACTGCCCGCGTTGGTTGCTTTTGTTAAGGGTGCTGGCTCCTTTGCTATTCATAGAACCTTTTTACAAGCCAATGGCTGCAAAACAGATCAGAAACCAGCAAAAGCCATGTTGGGATCTGTAATGGGCGGTGCTGTGCATTTAAGTCAAGCCAATCCAAAACATCTGGTTATTTGTGAGAGCATTGAAACGGGGCTGTCTCTGCTGTCTGGGTTGTTATCAGAGCCCGTGAATTTATGGGCGTCTCTTTCAACCAGTGGCATGAGGCATGTGAATTTACCTCCTACAAAAGCCCGTCTCACCATTGCAATGGATGGCGATGATGCGGGTCGTAAAGCAGGTTTTACCCTCGCTGCGCGTGCCTATAGACAAGGCTTTGAGGTCTTTATCATGCAAGCCCCATACGGTCTAGATTTCAATGATGTTTTGATACTGAAAGGTATAAATAAATGAGAGAGAATAAAAACAATATTGTAGAGAACAACAATCAAAATGTTTCATTCAATGATAACGATAATGTTTCTTTAAATGATAAGACTTGTTTAGAAGCTATTTCTTATGAAGTTGCCTTGCAACAAAATGGTTGGGGGGAATTAAAGCCTATCACGGCGGCTCTCTTACCCGTCAAGCCTTTTAATCCATTACAGCTCCCCATGCCATTCATGGATTATGTTTATGACGTTTCAGAACGTCAACAAGCCCCTATGGATTTTATTGCTGTCGCTGCTCTCTGTGCCTTGGCGGCTGTCATTGGTAATGGCGTGCGGGTTGCTCCAAAACAATATGATGATTGGACGATTGTCCCTAATCTCTGGGGCGCTCTTATTGGTCAATCATCAACATATAAAACACCAGCCATGAAAGCCGCTTTAGCGCCCATTACTTGCCTTCAAAAGCAATGGTATAAAGAGTGGTTAAAACAGAAAGAAAAACAAGAAATTGAAGAGAGATTTGAAACTTTAGACAAACGAGAAAAGGAAAAACAAGCCCATAAAGCGATCAAAAAAGGAGATCTTGAAA
>NZ_JBHIOD010000002.1:0-306 GCF_042195355.1 Bartonella sp. CL266QHHD | reverse complement strand
TGAAACTTTAGACAAACGAGAAAAGGAAAAACAAGCCCATAAAGCGATCAAAAAAGGAGATCTTGAAACAGCCCGTGCTCTTTTGTCTGAAGCCCCTTCTAAAGATAATACACATGATGATGATGTCTCTCGTTTTATTGTCAATGATGTGACGGTTGCAAAGCTTGGGGAACTCTTAAAAGAAAACCCCCGTGGTCTCTTAATGGTTCGTGATGAGTTATCTGGTTTTTTAACCAATCTAGAAAGAAAGGAATATCAAACAGACCGTGCTTTTTATCTCACAGCTTTTAATGGAGATGATCAATT
>NZ_JBHIOD010000001.1:0-1265 GCF_042195355.1 Bartonella sp. CL266QHHD | reverse complement strand
GATTGTTTATCAGCATCTTCAGTTTAATCAGGCGCGTGATATTGATAATCTTGATGTTGATTTAGGAAAATTTCATCAATGGGTGGGGCGTGTTGGTGGGCGTTTAAGCAAGACACTTAATGTTTCTGAAGAGGGACGTGTCGTTTCTTTTTATAGTAAGCTTTCTTATTTGCATAGTTTTGAAGATAAGCAATTTGTTTCTTTTAAAAACGATTTCCAATTAGGTTTTTTTGGTTCTTTTTTGGAAGCAGGTCTTGGGTTTAATGCTCGTCTTTCTTCAAAATTTTTTCTTCATGGAGATGTAACTTATCAGCATAAATTTAAGAAAGCTGGTTTTTCTGGAGCCAGTTTCTCTGCTGGATTGCGCCATCTTTTTTGAAGAGATATAATGTGCATTTTTATATGAAAGGCAGAAGATTTTTCTGCCTTTTAATGTATTGAAATTTATTTTTCCTCATCAATATGGTTATTTTTTTGATATAAAAGATTACAATAGATGCTTTCTTCTATGCGATGAGGAATTTTCCTAAAATTTTGATATTAAGATATGGGGGCAGATTTCATTGTGAATGTGAGAAGCTTGAATGCTAAATTCTTGTGGTATAATCTTTAAAAGAGACGATATTGATGGTTGTTTTTGTCCATTTCTTTATTAAATTTTATAGATCATAAGTTTAGTCTTTACGAGATTTATGCATTTTTTTGAATTTTGTTTTAGAACTTTATTTACGTTTATATCATTTCATACGCATATTATTTGTTTCCTTTTTTAGGATGTTTACTTAAGAATTTTGGATAAATACTTGTTTTTAGAACAAACAGAGGGAGTTTGAGGTCAAATTATAATAAAAGTAAAGTATGCTTTATCATATTGTTACGGTTGTTGTTTTGTAAATGATAGGTGGCAGAGAAATTTTGATTGGATACAGGATATTATTTTTATTGCGGTTATGCGCGGATATCATCATTCTTTTTTCAGCATTCAATATTTGCGCAGATTTTAGCACTCGAGAATGTTCATAAGAAGCAATTCACCTTTTTTTCAAAAGTCCTTCTTTACATGCCAGCTTCGTTTGTGATGAACAAGGGGTTAATTGATTAAGTATAAACAGGTTTGAATGAAAGAAATTTATAATATTCAGTTTTTTATTCAATATGTAGAATGATGAGTGAGTATTCTAAATCATTGATGAAATTTTCCTAAATCAACATCAAGATTATCAATATCACGCGCCTGATTAAACTGAAGATGCTGATAAACAATC